>CATMOC010000027.1 GCA_950071955.1 uncultured Mesorhizobium sp.
CGAGCGGTTCTGTTGGGGGTGGAGCTCGACGATGAGTGCGACAGCCGGGCCACTGAGCAGGCCGATCGCCACACCGTTCAGCAACCGCGCCGCCACGAGCGCGGGCATGCCGGTCGCAGCGAGGTAGATGGCGGCCGATCCGATCATCAGGAGAAGTCCAGAGAGGATCAGCGGCTTTCGGCCGACCTGGTCGCCCAATCTCCCGCCAAACAAGAGTCCGCCGGTGACGCCTATGGGATAGCAGGCGTAGATCAGTGTGATGGCACCGGTCGCCAGACCGAACTCCGCCTGCCAGATCGGGTAAAGCGGCGTCGCGAGATGGCTTCCGAACAGGCCCAGCAGTAGAACGAACGCCGATGCGACGAACTGAAAACCGGGCGAGCGGCGGTTTCCGCCGGACGCGGCCGCATCCGTATCGATCGAGATCATGATCCGCTCCTCATTCGATGCAAGCCGCGCCGGATACCGGCATCGGGAGCGTCTCCAGATACACCGGCAGCGATGGCGTTCGGCGTCATCGGCTCGTGGTTCTGCCCGACCTACTTGCCGATCAGTTTCGCGCGGCCGACCGACAACACCTCGGCGTAGCGGGCTATGCGCTTGCCGGCGTAGCGGGCGGCCGCCAGTGCCTCGGGCGACACGCCCTCCTTCGAAGCGGTGAAACTCACGCCGTACGGATTTCCGCCGGCCGCATAGATCGAGGGATCGGTGTAACCGGACGGCACGATCACGGCGCCCCAGTGGCAGAAGACGTTGTTGAGCGCCACCAGGGTGGATTCCTGTCCGCCATGGACGTTGCCGGCGCCCCCAAAGACGCTCACCGGCTTGTCGCGCAACTTGCCCTGCGACCAGAGGCTTCCAGTCTGGTCGAGGAACTGCTTGAGCTGCGCCGCCGGCAGGCCGAAGCGGGTCGGGGTGCCGAAGACGTAGCCGTCCGCCCATTCGAGATCCGCCAGTTCGGCTTCGGGCACGTCCTTTGTCGATTCGAGGTGCTCCCGCCATCCCGGGCGCGCGTCGATCGCCGCATCGGGAGCCAGTTCGCGTGCCTTGCGAACACGCGTTTCAGCACCCTCGGAAGCCGCACCCTCCTCGACCGCCCTTGCGACCGCGTAATTATGTCCGGTGCTGCTGTAGTAGATGATTGCGACTTTCGCCAAGGAAGAGTCTCCAGATTTCTCGACGCGGTCCCGGCAGGAGCGCCAGCCGCACGGTCTTGCACGCACCCTATGCCGGGGAATCCCCGCCAATGCACCCTTCGGCGGGGACAGACCATTTCCGTCCCCGATGATGTTCTGCGCCTCCAAGGGCGATGCCGCGGCTTTCCATGCCGCCGCGCGCCGTCGAACGTCCGGGAGGTTTTGTCCGATGAGTTTGGATCTCGAGGCGCGGATGGAGGTGCTTCTTGTGAAGGAGCGCCTGCATGAGCTGGAGATGGCGTACTGCCGCGGGATCGACCGGCGCGATCCGGATCTGATCCGCTCGATCTACTTCGAGGATGCCATCGAGGACCACGGCGAAGCCTGGCAGGGGACCGGCTACGAATGGGTAGACTACATCTTCAAGGACTACCTGCATCAGTTCGAGGTCACCGCGCACTACGTGATGAACGAGTGGTACAAGGTGGACGGAGACCGTGCGGAAGGAGAGACCCATCGCACCTCCTATCACCGCCGTCCGAACGGCGAGGAAGTGACCGCCGGTTCGCGGACCTTCAACCGCTACGAGAAGCGCGATGGCGTTTGGCGTATCTCCTACCGCGGTGTCACCCGCGACTGGATGAAGGAGACCAGGGCCGCGCTGCCGGATCCCGCTCAGCCCAGGCACATGATCCTGCGGCCGAGCCTGCCCGGGCCGCAGGATGTTTCCTATGGCGTGATCCCCATGTTCGCCCGCGGTGCGATCGACTGACACGGCGCTGAACTGTCCCACCACCGGGGACAGACGGCCGCTTCACCATCCGGAAAATCCCCCGAAACTCAGGAGTTCCGAATGACCCCCGCCGAGACGCGAGACCGGAGAAGCCTTCCGCTGCCGGATCGGCTGTCGATGGTCGGCCGCCGGGTGCTCGTTACCGGCGCGGCCAGCGGAATGGGACAGTCGACTGCGCTCATCATGGCCGAACTCGGCGCGGAGCTGGTGCTCGCCGACATCCAGGCCATGGCCGACACCGGCTCGATGCTGGACCAGCGGGGTGCCTCCTACGAATGCATGCAGGGCGATCTTGCCGACGATCGCTTCGTCGATGCCCTCATCATGAAAGGTCCCTTCTTCTCGCTCGCGCATTGCGCGGCCATCTTCCGGCCGTCGCAGGACATGTCTCCGGTCGACGGCTTCGATCACCTCATGCACGTGAACGTGCGCGCGCCGTTCCGACTTGCCCAGGGCTGCATCGACGGGATGGCGAAGCAGGGCGAGGGCTATGTCGTGCTGGTCGGTTCCGCTGCCGGCCAGAACGGCGGCATCATGACCGACAACTCGGAGCGGTACTACGCCGAGTACGCGGCGTCGAAGGGCGCGCTTCACACACTGGTGAAATGGCTGGCGCGGCGCGCGGTTAAGTCGAACGTGATCGTCAACGGCATAGCGCCGGGGCTCGTCGTGACGCCGCTCAACAAGGGCATCGATTTCGATCCGAAGGTGATGTTCATGCCGCTCGGCCGGGCAGGCCGCGCCGACGAACTCGGATGGCCCATCGCCATGATGTGCACGCCCGCCGCTTCCTTCATCGCCGGCGTCGTCCTCGACGTCAACGGAGGCTCCTACGTGCCGTGACGGCTGCCGTTGGGAAAAACCGAGCGCTTGCGTCGTCCGATGTCGCAACGACCGATCGCGGATCGGGAGGAACGGACCGAAGCCATCGCAAGAAAACTGCAACGAAACAGGGAGGAACTGACATGAAGATCACCACCACGACGCTCATCGGCGCAGCCATCGCGTTCGCCGTCTCGACGGGTGCATCGGTTGCGCAGGAAGTCACGCTGAAATATTCCTCGTGGCTCCCGGTCACCCACTGGCTGAACGAACAGCAGTTCCAGCCCTGGTTCAAGAAGATCGAGGAAGTCACCGAAGGCCGGGTCAAGGTCGAGACGCTGCCGAAAACCGTCGGCACCGCCAACAGCCAGTTCGATGTCATCAGCGACGGACTTGCCGACATCTCCTTCATCGTCACCAGCTATTCGCCCGGACGCTTCCCGCTGGCAGGGATGGGCGAATTGCCGCTGCTCGGCAGCAAGCCGTCGGAATCGGCGCTGATCTTCGAGACGATCTACCGCGAGAATTTCATGCAGGCGAACGAGTTCAAGGGCGTCGAGCTCCTGTCCATCTGGAACATCACCCCGAACCAGGTCTGGAACAGCCGCCAGCCCGTGACCAAGCTCGAGGACCTGGCGGGCATGAAGTTGCGCGCGCCGAACGACAACGTGACCCAGCTGCTCAAATCGCTCGGGGGCGTCCCCATCAACAAGCCGTCGTCGGAAGCCTACGAACTGCTATCGACGGGCGCGATCGACGGACAGATCACGCAGGCCGACACCATCGTCGCGCAGAACATGGTGCCGCTCACCAAGTATGGCACCGTCGTTCCGGGCGGCCTCACCAACGCGACGCTGGCGATCATCGCCAACCCGGATGCCTGGAACAGCATCTCGGAAAAGGATCGCAAGGCGATCGAGGAAATCACCACCTACAAGCTGAGCGACGACGTCGGCACGGCCTATGAAGAACGTGAAACATCGGGAACGAAGGTCCTGAAAGACGCCGGCTACGAGATCATCACGGCCGACGAGGAATTCGTGAACAACGTACGCGAAGCGGCGAAGCCGATCGAGGAAGCGTGGATCGCCGCTGCCAAGGAAAAGGGCATCGAGGATCCGGCGGCCGTCCTGGCGGAGTTCCGCGCCCGGGTCCAGGAAGCGGAAAAGGCCAGCAACTGATCCCCTTCGGGATCGGCAAGGACACACCGGACGACGCGCGGATTCCGATCCGTGCGTTCGACTTGCCCACGATGAGAAAGGGAACACATGTCTGCCTCTTCGGAAGCCGCAGCGACGCTCGATCCCCCCGTCTTCGACTGGGATCCCTGGACGATCGAGAACCTCACGGACCCGTACCCGATGCATCATGCGATGCGGGAAACCGGTCCGATCGTGTGGCTGAGCAAGTATGACATGTATGCCGTGGCTCGCCACGAAGAATGTTCGACCGTCCTGTCGGACAATTCGCGCTTCATGACAGGCGCCGGGACGAGCATGCAGGACATTCGAAAGCCCGGAAAATTCCGCATCCCTAGCCGGCTGCAGGAGGTCGATCCTCCCAAGCACACCCAGATAAGAGCGGTGGTGAACCGGGTCATGTCGCCGCTCGTGATCCGGAGGATGCGGGATTTCTTCGAAATCCAGGCGGCCAGTATGGCCGAGGAAGTTCTCGAGCGCGGCGAGATCGAGGCCGTCGAGGACCTCATTGAACCCTACGTCATCTCCGCGTTTCCCGCCGCGGTCGGGGTCAAGCTGGAGAGAAAGGCGGCACTTACGATCGCGGAGATGCGCTTCAACCAGAGCTGTCCGCACAACGAACTCTACCACAAGGCCATGGCAAAGGCCGAACCCTACCTCGAATGGTACGACCGGGCCTGCGAACGCGACGCCGTCGTTCCCGACTCGATCGCGCATCTGCTGTTCCAGGCGGAGGACGCCGGAGAGCTCGAGGAAGGAGTGGCGTCGAACATCACGCGCAGCTTCGTGGGAGGCGGAGTCGATTCCACGATCAGCGCCATCGGTCACACGCTGCATCACCTGGCGCGCAATCCCGATCAGTACGCACTGGTGAAGAGCGACCTGAAAAAGGTCCGGCCAGCATTCGAGGAAGGCATCCGCATGGACATGCCTTTCCAGTACACGTGGCGCACCACGATCCGGGACACGAACTTCGGCGACTACCGTCTGGCGGGCGACACCAAGGTGACCGTCCTGCTCGGATCCGCCAATCGCGATCCGCGCCGGTGGGACGATCCGGACCGGTACGACATTTCTCGTCAGACCGTCGGAAATTACCTCGGATTCGGTGTCGGCGATCACAAGTGCGTCGGACAGATGATCGCGCGCCTCGAAGCCGACGCGATCCTCACCGCCCTCATCTCACGCGCGGCGTCGATGGAACTGGCCGAGGAGCCGGTCTACCGGCCGGTGAACCAGATGCGGATGCTGGGTCGGCTGCCGCTGCGCTTTGCGCGCGGATGAAGCGCACCGGTCGTACGGCAGTCGCATGGGGCCCGTCCATTGCGACGGGGGAATTGAACCGTTCGCCGCGCGGCTTACCGGGCGGTTCATGCAGCGCTCGACAACCTGTCCCCGGCACTGGTGACATTCCCCGGTTCGTTGCTCGCTAAGCTAGATAGGTGGGCAACCAACCAAGGCCGGCACGGCACGTTAGAACCGGCCGATCCAATCAGAGCCGACCGACCCGTCGTCCCCGCTCGACGTGCCCCAAGAAGGCCGCGTTCAATTTTGGAGGAGCGATCATGTTCAACAGGATAGAAAAAGTGGTCGGCGTCATGGCGGCGGTCTTCCTGTTCGCGCTGATGATGGTCACCTTCATCGACGTGATCGGCCGCAACGTCTTCGACAGGCCTCTGGTCGGCGCATCCGAAGTCACCGAGATCCTGCTCGTCTGCGTCGTCTTCCTGACGCTGCCGAGCGTCGCGTTCCGCCAAGCCCACATCGTCGTCGATCTCGCCGACGCGGTCAGCGGCCCCATTCTTCGCTCCGTCCAGAAGGTGCTGAGCGCGCTGTTGGGCGCCGCCTTCTTCGGCGGCATGAGCTGGCGTCTCTGGATCCTCGGCGAGAAGGTCGCCGGATACGCGGACACGACACCGTCCCTCGGAATCCCGCTGGCGCCATTCATCTTCGGCATGTCGATCCTTTCCGGGATAACGGGACTGATCTGCCTCACCTTCCTGTGGCGCCAGGACGCCACGACGGAGTCCCACGAACTTGCGGCCGCGAAACGGCTCGCCGGCGAGGAAGAGGCCCGCCATCGATCGACCAGCGGCGCGCGCGCCTCGGCAACCATCGGAGACTAATCGATGTTGATCGCGTCCCTCGGTTTCCTGCTCGCCTTCATCCTGATCTTCATGCGGGTACCCATCGCCATAGCGATGGGTGTTACCGGCTTCCTCGGCTTCGGCTACCTCGTCGGCTGGCACCAGTCGGCCACCATGCTGGCACTCACGACACGCGACAGCACCATGTCTTACGCCATGGTGGTCATTCCGCTCTTCGTACTGATGGGAAATCTGGTGGCAGGCACCGGTGTTTCACGGGAACTTTTCCGATCGGCCCAGGCGTTTTTCGGCGCCCGGCGCGGCGGTCTCGCCGTTGCCACCGTCATGGCAAGCGGCGGATTTGCCTCCATCTGCGGATCGAGCGTGGCCACCGTCGTGACGATGGGCAAGGTCGCAATGCCTTCCATGCGCCAGTTCGGCTATGCGGACAGCCTCAGCACCGCCTCCATAGCAGCCGGAGCAACTCTTGGCATACTGATCCCCCCAAGCGTGCTTCTGGTCGTGTATGGGATCATCACAGAAACCCATATCGGCAAGCTCTATGCCGCGGGACTCATACCGGGACTGATCGGTGTCCTCGGCTATGTGGCGGCGGTCAGATGGACTGTCGTGCGGAACCCGGAGTCCGCTCCCGCGGCGGACGGGTTCTCCTGGCGCGAGCGCTTCGAATCGCTGCTCGGAATATGGGCGGCATTGGCTCTCTTCGTGATGGTGATCGGTGGCATCTATTCCGGCGTGTTCACGGCAACGGAGGCATCCGGCTTCGGCGCTTTTGGGGCGTTCGTGATCGCCCTTACGCGGCGGCGTCTGACGCTGGCGCAGCTCTACGACATACTTTTCGATACAGCGCAGACAACCGCGGTCCTGTTTGCCCTGATCATCGGCGCGGGGTTGTTCACGGAATTCCTCAACTACAGCGGCGCGCACAACGCGCTGCTGGACTTCGTCAACAATTCCGGGTTCTCGCCGTTCACGGTCGTGCTGGTGATCTGCTTCATCTACATCATCCTCGGCATGCTGATGGAATCCATGTCGATGATCCTGCTCACCGTCCCGCTGTTCTTCCCGGTCGTCATCGGCCTGGGCTTCGATCCGGTATGGTTCGGCATCCTCATTGTGGTGCTGTGCGAACTGGGGCTGATCACGCCGCCGATCGGCATTAACCTGTTCGTCATGCGCTCGGTCGCGCCGGATGTCTCGATCTCGACAATCATCCGCGGCGTCATTCCCTTCATCGGAGTCGATCTACTGCGGGTGCTATTGATCGCCGCGGTCCCGACGATCTCGCTGTTTCTGCCGCAACTGCTGTTCGACTGATCCGCTTGCCGCATCGCCGGCAAAAGGGGCCGTCCGAGATCGCGCACCCTGCGAGTGGCCGGGTGTCCCGTGCAACGGTCCCCGGAGAAGGGGATGCGTGCGAGGCAAGTCATGCGGTAGAGACCATCGAAAGTGGTGCAAGCCGCAAAAAGAGGAGCAGGCGGGCAACATGTTGAAATCGGTGGTCATCGTCGGTGGAGGACAGGCCGGCTTCCAGACGGCGGCGTCGCTGCGGCAGGACGGCTATGACGGCGCCATCACGCTCATCGGCGACGAGACGAGCCTGCCCTACCAGCGGCCTCCGCTCTCCAAGGCCTACCTCCTCGGCAAGACAGACGCCGCGGGTCTCCTGTTCAGGCCGCACGATTTCTACTCCAGCCATCGCATCGAGTTCGTCAACGAGCGGGCGATCGCGATCGACCGGACGAACCGGCGTGTCGAACTCGCTGGCGGCAGAGCCGTCGGCTACGACCATCTGGTCATGGCGACCGGCGCGCACAACCGCGCCCTGCCGGTACCGGGCGCGGAACTCGATGGCGTTTTCGGGCTGAAGACGCTCGCGGATGCGGACGCCATCGCCGAGCGGCTGGAATCAGCCGAAAACGTGGTGGTGGTCGGCGCGGGTTTCATCGGGCTGGAGTTCGCCGCGGTCGCGCGGGCGAAGGGCAAGTCGGTGCATGTCGTGGAACTATCCAACCGTCCCATGGCGCGGGCCGTGTCGCACGAGATGTCGGAGTTCTTCGCCGCCGCCCACTCCGGATGGGGCATCAACATGGATTTCGGGCAGGGACTCGCCCGCGTCACCGGAGACGGCAAGGTGGAGGCCGTCGAACTGACCAATGGCCGTATCCTGCCCGCCGACATCGTCGTTGTAGGCATCGGCGTTCTGCCCAATGTGGGGCTGGCGGCGGAGGCCGGCCTCGACATCGAGAACGGGATAAAGGTCGATTCCTATCTCCTGACCGCCGACCGGTCGATCTCGGCGATCGGCGACTGCGCGATGTTCCCGAGCCAGCATGCCGGCGGGTCGGCGCGCCTCGAATCCGTGCAGAACGCAGCCGACCACGGACGCGCCGTCGCGGCCCGCCTCGTCGGCAAGGGCGCTCCCTATGCGGCCGTCCCCTGGTTCTGGAGCGACCAGGGAGATCTGAAGCTGCAGATGGTGGGGCTCTCCGCCGGTGCCGAAGTAACCGTCAGGGTCGGAGATCCCGATGCCCGGAGCTTCTCCATCCTCCTCTTTCGGCGCGGACAGCTCATCGCGGTCGAATCCGTCAACCGTCCGGCCGATTTCATGACCGCTCGAAAGGTGCTGGCAAGCCGCGCCTCCCTCGGCCCGGAAACAGCATCGGCCAAGGGGTTCGACCTGCGATCTTGGGCGTTGGCAGCAGCTTGACGCCGTCAACAGCAAAGGACGATATCCATGCCCCGTGCAGACGAGATGAGCCCCGCCGATCCGGTGGAAGCAAGGGTGATCAGCTTCTATACGCTGTTGATGAAGAAGGACTTCGCAGCCTGGAGCGATCTCTTCGCCGATGACGCGAAGCAGGAAAACCCGTTCATGCCCTCCCTCGACGGGCTGGATTCCGGCTTCGACGGGCGCGACCGGATCGTCTTCCACTACAAGACCGTACTGGAGAACCGGCGTGGGCTGGTCTTCACGATCGACGCCATCCACCAGACGGAGGGGGGAGAGTGCGCGATCGTGGAAGTCGGGGGTCGCAGCGAAGTGCCCGAGACGGGGCGCATCTACGACCAGCGCTACGTCTGGATATTCCGCTTCCGGGACGGGAAGATCGTCGGCATGCGCGAGTACTTCAATCCGCTCGCCTTCGAGAAGGCCTTCAAGGGCTTCCTCGTCGGCGAAGGCGCCGTCGCGAACTGACCACGTAGCCGAGGGACAGGAGATCGAGTGCTCGAATATCGCTTCTACGCCGTCGCCGACGGCCGCATGGCTTCGGAACTGGCGCTCGTCCACTCGATGGCGATCGCCGGTGCTCCGGCGGTCGAGGGCGGGCCTCCGGCGCACGAGGAAACGCTTTGGGAGCGCTATGGCGTGCCGAAGCCGCTGGGTTCGTGGATGGTGGTCGCCGGCAGGCAGGCCCCCGGCTTTCTCTACATCATCAAATGGGCGTCGCTCGCGCAGCGCGACGAACGCTTTCCCCGCTTCTGGGCCGATCCGTTCTGGCGCGCGCAGCGCGCGGAACTGACCGACGGCATGACGCTGGTCAATTCGATCGAGAACTGGCTGCTCGACGCCTCTCCCGCATGGGCGGCTGTGCGAGAAGATGACGGCGGTGGTCCGGTCTCGGGCATCCATGAACTCAGGGTCCAGAACGTCCTCAACGGATCTCAGACGGAAGCCGCGGATGTCCTCGCGAAGGTCGACCTTCCGGTGGCACGAAGACATGGCGCCAGGGTGCTGGGCGTGATGGAGGTGGTCATCGGACCGGAGCGACCGCGCTTCGTGACGCTGCTCGCCTGGCCAGACCTCGAGACCCAGCAGAAGGCGGCCTTCGCCATCGACCGCGATCCCGAGATCGTCGCGCAGCGCGCCAGGGAGCGGACCAGCGCCGGCGGGCGGCTGTTCTTGACGCTCGACCAGTATCTGCTGGAACCGTTGCCGTGGAACACCCCCGAACCAAATCTGGGCATCAAGCCATGAAGGACGTTCCGCTCGCTCCCCCGGTCAGGATCGAGGAGTACTACGAACTGCGGCTCTATCAGATGCATCAGGCCCGCATGCCGGACTTCCACCACCTGATGGGGACCGACGTTCCGCCGATCTTCGAACGCTGCGGGATTTCAGCACCGCTTGCCCTTTGGGAAGGGCATGGCGGACCGCTATCACCATTGTACGCCTATATCCTTCCATGGAGAAATCTCGATCGGCGCATGGAAGCCTGGAAGCGTTTCTATGCCGACCCCGAGTGGCTCGCCAAGCTTGCCGTAAACTACGGCGGCGAACAGCGTGTCGACCGTTCGCACGTCTTCGTCCTGCGTCCCTCGCCCGTGTGGAGCCGCTTCCGCTCCGAACCGGATGCCGGTCCCGTCGGCAGCGTGCACGAATTGCGGCTCATCGACGTCGACAACTTCGATCCGATGCTCAGCCATACCGCACTGGCCGAGACCGATCTGCCCTTCATGACGCGGAAGGGCGCCACGGTGCTCGGGGTTTTCATGACCTGGTTCGGGACGCGGATGAACCAGGCCGTCACGATCACGGCTTGGCCTGACGCCGAGGCGCTGCGCAGCGCCGCCATTGCCTACCAGACCGACGATGGGATCCGCGCCGCCCGCGACGAGGAACGCAGGCGCCACGGACAGCCGCTCGTGCGCGGCAGCGACGTCCACGTGCTGCGGCCGACGCGCTACGGCGCCCCTCTGCCCAACCTCGCTCCGCGCGGGTAAGCCGACGTGCCGCCCGGCGGCGAGACCTATTCGGGAAGGACGTGGACGCTCACCGAGAGGAACCGCCACCCGTCCCCGGTGCGCACGAAGCGGCTCCTGTAGCGGGCGCACATGGCGATCTTGCCCGCCCCGCCGCGCCAGTCGGTGATCAGGGCGCGGCACAGTCCGTCGGCCTCTTCGGGCGTGTTTCCCGGTTCAATCAGGACGTCGGTCATCTGGTGGCGGAACTTGCGATCGAAGCGCGCGATGATCGATTCCTCGATCATCTTCTTCAGGCCGTCCCTCCCCCTCACCGTCTCCGCCGGAAGGCCCGATCCGCCCTGGCTGGCGGGCGGCGTGTTCTCGCGCGTCCAGCTGCCGTCCTCGGTGAAGAGCGAGGCGAACGCATCGAGTTCACCGGCGTCGGCGAAATGCACGTAGCGGGCGAGGAGGTTGCGGATCGCGAGTTCGTCGGCGGCCGGAAGTGCGCGGTCGTTCATGTTCGCCTGCCTATTCGCTGTAGATTCCGGCTTCGAGGAGCTTCTTCGAGGAATAGTCGCCTCCCCGCCTGGCCGTGAAGTATCCGGCGGTCAATCCGCCGTCGATGGGAACCACAGCGCCCGTGACATAGGTAGCCGCGTCGGAGAGAAGCATGAGCGCGATGCTGGCGATCTCTTCGGGCGCGGCCATGCGGCCGAGCGGCATCCGGTCCTCGACCACGCCGGTGATGAACTTGGCGGGCATGCTCGCCCTCAGCAGCGGCGTATCGACGAAGCCCGGGGCGATCGCATTCACGCGCACGCCGTGCCGCCCCCATTCAAGTGCGAGGTTCTTGGCGAGCCCGTTTACCGCGTGCTTGGAGGAGACGTAGGAGATGCGGCCGGGATGGCCGCCGAGCCCGTCGACCGAGCTGATCACGACGATCGATCCCCGCCCGCGCTCTATCATTCGCCGGCCGAATTCCCGGCAGCTCAGGAACGCGCCCTTGAGGTTGATGTCGATCACGTCCTCGAAGGCGGCTTCCTCCATCGTCTCGGCGGGCGCGGTGTTCGAAATCCCGGCGCAGGCGAAAAGTCCGTCCACGGCGCCGAGTTCCTGTTCGAACCTTTCCGCGGCCTGACGGATCTGGCCGGCGTCACGAACGTCCGCGACGAAGCCGGAGGCCTTCACTCCATGCTCCCGTATTTCGGCGAGCACCTTGTCGATGTTCCCGCCGTTGACGTCGATGATGCCGACATTCGAACCGTCACGCGCGAGCATGAGTGCGGCCGCGCGGCCGATGCCGGAGGCGCCGCCGGTGATTGCGATGGTTCGGTCCTTCAAACCGTAGCTGATCATGCGGGTCGTCTTCCTGGATGTCCCATCGGGAATTTCTTTGCGGTAGCACCGCCGACACGCGCCGGCGGTGCTTCCGGGAGGATGCCGCCGGATCCCACGCCACGGCGGGGGATGCATTCGCATCTGGTCTACGATACCGCCGCGGGCTCGCGCGACATGTCCCCGATGCCGGGGACCGTCCGCCGGCACGCGGTCTGGTCTGCTGATCTCCAGGGAAACCACAGCCGTCCGGAGGAATGCGCGCGATGGTCGAGGTGCAACTGAAGCCGCTCTTCGAGATGAGGGCGCATACCGCCAACGGCGCCACCGACATTGGCGAGGTTCCGGTCGGCTACAAGAGACGCGTCGTGTTCGTGACGGGCGGAACGTTCTCCGGCGACCGGCTGAAGGGCAAGGTCCTGCCGGGCGGCGGCGACTTCCTGATGATGCGGCCGGACGGTGGCATGCATCTCGATGTCCGGCTGGTGCTGGAGACCGACGAGGGCGAGCGCATCTACATGACCTATGTCGGGCGCCGCCACGGTCCGCCGGAGGTCATGGAGCGGTACAGGAACTCCGAGCCGGTCGCCTACGGCGAAGACTATTTCCGCACCATCATCCAGTTCGAGACGGCCGCGCCGCGCCTGACGTGGCTGAACGGCATACTCGGCATCGGCGCCGGCTACCGCACGGCGGAAGGTGCCGTCTACGAAGTCTTCGAAATACTTTGAGCAGGTCGGCGCCGGGGCCAATCGCTCGCGGCGAAGTCAGTACGCTGCCCCGAGCAGCTGCATCATGCCGTTTTCGTCAAACGGCCGGATGTTGGTGGCGACCCTCGGGTTCCTCATTGCCGCGTCCGCGACTGTCGCGAGTTGCTCCTCGCGCACGCCGGCGTCGCGCAGACGCGTGGGCATGCCGAGATCGCGCACGAGATCGCTCACGAAATCCGCCAGTAGCCGGCCCCCGCTTCCCATCGCCTCGGCCAGGACCGCCTGGCGTTGGGCATCGACCGCCGCGTTGTAGCGCAGCACGTGCGGCAGCATGATGCAGGAGGTGACGCCGTGCGTCATGCCGGTGACCGCGCTCAGGCCGTGGCCGATGCCATGGCTGGCACCGTGCGAGACGCCGACCGTCGCACCCTGGATCGACATCCAGGCGCCGATCTGGCAGTCGAGGCGAGCCTCGCGGTCTTCGGGATCGCTCTTCGTGCGCGGCAGCGCGCGGGCGAGCTTGCGGGCGGCGTAGAGCGCCGTCGCGTCGGAGAAGGGCGTCGGGCTTTTCGCGCACCAGGTCTCGATCGCATGGTCGAGCGCGCGCATTCCGGTCGACAGCCACAAGTCGGGTGGGGTCGCAATCGTGACCTCCGGGTCGAGGATCACGGCGTCCGGCGCAAGGTCGGGATGATGGAAGGCGTCCTTCACCCCGCTCCGCTCGTCGGTGATGCCCGCGAACTGCGTGAATTCCGCCGCAGAAAGTGTCGTCGGCAGGGAGATGAGGTATGGCCTGGGCGTCGCCGCCGTGGTGGTTCGTTTCAGCCGGTCCATGTCGGCGGCGTCGCGCACGTTGTTGGTGACGCTGATGCGCGCCGCCTTCACCGCTTCCACGACCGAGCCCCCGCCCAACGCGACGACCGCTTCCACGCCCTTGCTGCGTAGCGCCTCCGCGATGCGGATGACGTCCTCGCGCGGCGAATTCGCGCGCACGCCCGACACGACGTTCGTGCAGGCGTCGCCCATCGCCGCGACGATCTCGTCAGCGAGGCCGCCGGGGCGGGACAGCGACGTGTTGGTGACGAGCACGGCCGTCGTCACCCAGAATTCCTTCATGGCTTCGCGAAGCGCCTCCGCGGCCGGCTTGCCGTAGAAGACGGCCTGTCGCGAAGGCGGCTGAAACCGGCCTGTCAGCATGGGTAATTCCTTCCAAGTGTTGTCGGGGACCCGAGGTCCCGTTCGGTGATGCCGCGGCGATCCCGTGCGTCGCCGTCAGGCGTCGAGGTCGACCCACAAGGCCTTCGGGACCCGGAAGGCGAAAGCCGGCTGGTAGTCGACGGTCTGGCCCGGCGCGAGGCGCATCCGGGGATAGCGTTTCACCATCTCCTCCAGCATGATCTTCATCTCCAGCCGGGCGAGCGGCGCCCCCAGGCACACGTGAATGCCGTTGCCGAAGGTCAGATGCCTGCGGCTGTTCGGCCGATCGAGCCGGAAGCGGTCGGCGTCCTCGAACTGCGACTCGTCCCGGTTGGCGGAGGTGAAGGAGATGAGCAGGTTGGAGCCCGCGGGAATTTTCACACCCGCGATCTCGACGTCGCATTTGGTCCGGCGGCGCCAGTTGACCACGGCCCCGTACAGGCGCAGCGATTCCTCCACGGCATTCGGGATGAGCGACGGATCGCGGCAGATCGCCTCCCAGTTCTCGCGATCGCCGAGCAGGGCGTTAAGCGCGTTGGTCGTCTGGCTCGTGGTCGTCTCGTGCCCGGCGAAGAGGAGGCCGAACGCGGCCGAGTTGATCTCGTTGATGGTCAGGACGCCGTCGTCGCCACCCTTGAGG
>CATMOC010000028.1 GCA_950071955.1 uncultured Mesorhizobium sp.
CTTCAGCATAGTTGCCCAGTCGATGGTGCCGTGGCCGACATCGCTCCAGCCGTCCTCGTCCAGGCCTTGGCCCGGCTTGGCGATGTCCTTGACGTGCACCGCCACGATGCGCTTGCCGAAGCGGTCGATCCCGAGACGCCGCTGCTGGAATTCGTCCACGCTCACACAGAGAGGCTCGGCATCGACGTCTCGCAGGCGGTGCCGTCCGGCCTACTCGCGGGGATCGACAGCACTTTCGCCAGCGCCGGGCGCATCCGCGACCGCTTCTCGCCGGACGGATGGATGGCGCTGAAAGACCTTTCCAAGACCGTCCATCGTTTTGCCGGAGCGGTGCAGCCGGGAGACGACGCCGCCCGGGCCATGTCGGTCCTGTTGCGCAAGATCGCGGGCTTCTCGGGCCTGGTGCACGAGAACATGTACCGCTTCACCGGATGGCGGTTCCTCGAAATCGGGCGGCGCCTGGAGCGCGGCATCCAGATGTCGCGCCTGCTCGGCAGCATGACTTCCGCGGACGCGCCCCAGGGAGCCCTGGAGATGCTGCTCGAGATCGGCGACAGCATCATTTCGCACCGCCGCCGCTATTCCGTGCACGCCGGACGGCTGACGGTAATCGATCTCCTGGCGCTCGACCCCTATAATCCCCGCGCCGTGCTGTTCCAGCTCGAGGTGCTGAAGGCGGAGATCGAACTTCTGCCGAACGCGATGCGGCACGGGGTCCGTTCGGACCTCGCCAAGGAGATCCTGCGACTGCACACGGAGTTTGCCATCCGCGAACCCGAGGACTTCACGCCCGATCTGTTCCGGCTGGCCGGACAGGAACTCGGGGACCTGGCGAGCCTCATCGACGCGACATATTTCGGATGATGCGCGCGCCATGATCTACGACGTGCGTCTCCTGCAGAGCTACCGCTACGAGAGCCCCGTGGCCGGGGGCCGGCACGTGATCCGGGTCGCGCCGCTGACGCGGCCGGGCGAGCAGCGCGTGGTCGCGGTGTCGCTGAGCTTCGACCCGGAGCCCGCCGAGCGCTCCGACATCACGGACTTCTTCGGCAACCAGGTCTCCGCCATCACCTACCGCAACGCCCACGATGCGCTCGACATCCGGATGTCGGCGCGCGTCACCGTGGAACGGTCTCCGCCCGACGAGACGCGGTCAGTTTCGCTGGCCGACCTGCCGCGGGACCTGGAGCGATGCCTCTCGCTGGCCGCCGATTCGCCTCATCACTTCCTCGCCGCCAGCCCGCTCGTCGCGCTCGATGCCGAGATCGCGGCCTACGCTGCCGCGGCCGTACGCGGGCAGACCACCGTCGCGGGCGCCGCCATGGTATTCTGCCGCCACATACACGAGGACTTTTCCTACGATCCGAAGGCCACGGACGTCCGCACGCCGCCGCGTCAGGCATTCCGCCTCAGGCGGGGTGTCTGCCAGGACTTCAGCCACGTCATGATCTCCGGCCTGCGCAGCCTCGGCATTCCCGCCGGCTACGTCAGCGGCTATCTCCGCACAATACCACCGCCCGGGCGCGAGCGGCTGGAAGGCGCGGACGCCATGCACGCCTGGGTGAAGGTGTGGTGCGGAGCCGGCGCGGGATGGCTGGAGTTCGACCCGACCAACGCGATCGCCGCCGGCAACGACCACATCGCAGTGGGCTACGGCCGCGACTACTCCGACGTCGCGCCGATCATCGGCGTCCTGCGGACCATCGGCAGCCAGGAGGCCAAACACTCGGTGGACGTGATCCCGGTCGCCGATCCCTAGGGCCAATAGCGTCACGGACATTTCATCGCCCTGCATCGGCAAGTTTCCGCTCCGGATTCGGAAGCATCAATTCGCCTGTCGCGCCCCGTTTGCGTCAATCTTGTCGCATTCGGGGCATCTTAAAGGCTGCCGAAGTTGCACATTCCGCTGCGGAACTGGGCCGATGGCGCTTTGACATCAAGGACCGGATGGGGAATGCTAATTGGCGAAAAGCCAAAAACATAACGGGAGATTGGAATGAGTTTCTACAAGAGCAACGGCGACAGGGTACCTGCCCACGTCATGGAAATGGCTGAATCCGCAAAGGCCGGGAAGATCGACCGCCGCGAATTCCTCGCCATGGCCAGCGTCTTCGGGGCGTCGACCGCAATGGCCTACGGCATGCTCGGTCTCGCCGCGCCGACCCCGGCGCTGGCGCAGGACGAGCCGAAGAAGGGCGGCGTGCTGAAGGTCGCCATGTGGGTCAAGGATCCCAAGGATCCGCGCACGGCCGACTGGTCGGAGATCGCCAACGCCGAGCGCCAGACGCTTGAGCCGCTGGTCAAGTACACCAAGGACTACACGTTCGAGCCCTACCTGCTCGAGAGCTGGGACGTGAACGACGACGCCACCGAATACGTGCTGCACGTGCGTCCCGGCGTGACCTGGACGAACGGTGACACGTTCAACGCCGACGACGTCGTCTTCAACTTCACCCGCTGGGCCGACAAGAGCGCCGAAGGCAACTCCATGCCCGGTCGCCTGGGCAGCATCGTCGACGAGGCCTCGGGCAAGCTGCGCGAAGGCTCGGTCACCAAGGTCGACGACATGACCGTCAAGATCGCGCTCACCAAGGCCGACATCGCGCTCATCCCGAGCCTTTGCGACTATCCCGCACTCGTGGTGCACCGCTCCTTCGACGAAACCGGCGCCAACTTCGTGCAGAACCCGATCGGCACCGGCCCGTTCGAGCTCGTCTCCTACGACGTCGGCCAGCGCGTGGTCTACAAGCGCCGCGAGAACGGCACCTGGTGGAACGGCGACGTATACCTCGACGGCGTCGAGTTCATCGACTACGGCACCGACCCGTCGGCAATGGTCTCGGCCTTCGAGGCCGGAGAGGTCCACACCAACCACGAGACCTCGGCCGACTACGTCCAGATCCTGGAAGGGGTCGGCGCGGTAACGTCGGAGGCGGTCACCGCCTCGACGATCGTGGCGCGCACCAACGTCGCCAACAAGCCCTATGACGACCAGAAGGTCCGCAAGGCGCTTCAGCTCGCAGTCGACAACGCGACCGTGCTCGCGCTCGGCTACGGCAATGCCGGCGAGGTGGCCGAAAATCACCACGTCTGCCCGATCCATCCGGAATACGTGGCGCTGCCCAAGGTCGAGCGTGACATCGCGGCTGCCAAGGCCATGATGGAAGAGGCCGGCCAGATGGACTTTGAGCACGACCTCATCACCGTCGACGAGGACTGGCACAAGAACACCGGCGACGCCATCGCCGCCCAGATCCGAGAGGCCGGCATCAAGGTGAAGCGCACGGTGCTGCCGGGCTCGACCTTCTGGAACGACTGGACGAAGTATCCCTACTCGATGACCAACTGGAACATGCGTCCGCTCGGCATCCAGGTCGTCGCGATCGCCTACCGTACCGGCGAGGCGTGGAACGAGGCGGCCTACTCCAATCCGGAACTGGACGCCGCCGTCGGCGAGGCGCTGTCGATCGCCGACGCCGAGAAGCGCAAGGAGGTCATGGGCAAGATCGAGCAGATCCTCCAGGACTCGGGCATCATCATCCAGCCCTACTGGCGCAAGCTCTACAACCACTCCATGCCCGTCGTGCAGAACCACGGCATGCACCCGACCTTCGAGCACGATTTCGGCAAGGTCTGGCTTAAGGAAGCCTGATCGTCCGACAGGCACCATCGGGAGGGGCCTTGTGCCCCTCCCGTTCATTCCGGAGGGTTAGGCGCCCCAACCCGAACAGGCAGGGGGATCGATGCTTGCTTTCGTAGTCCGGCGACTGGGCACCATGGCGCTGACGATGCTGTGCCTCACGCTCGTCGTCTTCTTCATGGTCAATCTCGAACCCAACCTGCGCAAGCTGTCGATCAGCCAGCTCGACATGCGGTCGTCCGACGAGCACATCGAAAGCTGGCTCCAGCGCAACGGCTACCGCGACAATTTCTTCATCCGCTATGGCCGCTGGCTGGGCGTCGTCCAGAAGCAGCCCAACGTGAACGCCGAAGGGCAGCCCGTCCCGCGCTTTTCCTACTGCAACGAGCCGGCTGAGCCGTATTACGGCGGAATCCTGCAAGGCGATTTCGGCTGTTCGACCAAGTTCAAGACGACGGTCGCGGCAAAGCTGTTTCCCGCGCTCGGCGCCACCGGCATCCTGATGTTCTGGGTCATGGCGACCATGGTGCCCATCGCGCTCCTGATCGGCATCCTCGCCGGCATGCGCGAGGGTACGAGGACGGATCGAAGTCTGTCCGTCGCCTCGATCACGACAACCGCCACGCCGGAATATGTCTCGGGCGTCATCTTCACCGTGATCTTCGCCTCGTGGCTCGGCTGGCTGAACGGATCGGCCGCCTCGGCGACCGGGCCGGGGGGCATCACGTTTTCCAATTTCACGCTGCCGGTGATGACCATGGCCATCTACGGCATCGGCTACATCGCCCGCATGACCCGCGCCTCCATGGTCGAGGTCATGACGCAGCAATACATCCGCACGGCGCGCCTCAAGGGCCTGAGCTTCAGCTCGGTCGTGGTCAAGCACGCGCTGCGCAACGCGCTGATCGCGCCTTTCACCGTCATCATGCTGCAGTTTCCGTGGCTGCTCACCGGTGTGGTGATCGTCGAGGTCATGTTCCGCTACCAGGGCTTCGGCTACACGCTCGTGGAGGCCGCCGGCAACAACGACATCGACCTCCTGCTCGGCTGCTCGCTGGTCTCGGTCTTCGTGGTCCTGTCCACGCAGCTCATCTCGGACGTCGGATACGCCTACCTCAACCCGCGCATAAGAGTTCAATAAGAGGGGACGCGGATGCAGCACGAGTATGTCGGGACCGCCCAGATCATCCTGGGCGTCATCGCCCGTTTCTGGCCGGTCTGGCTCGCGCTCGCGATCGTCCTGATCGCCAGCATCACCTGGAAAAAACGGCTCGGCCTCTACGGCCAGCTCTTCGACACCGGCGTCGGCATCGCCGGCGTCGTCATCTGCCTGTTCTGGCTCTTCACCGCGATCTTCTCGGCCACGATTTCGCCGTTCGACCCGCTCGCGCAGGACGTCATGATGAAGGACGCGCTGCCTGGTGCGATCACGGGAGACGGGGGCGTCTACCTCTTCGGCGGCGACAAGCTCGCGCGCGACATCTTCTCGCGCATGGTCTACGGCAGCCGCATTGTTCTGATCATCGCCCCGGCCGCGACCGCCTTCGCCCTGATGGTCGGCATCACGCTCGGCCTTCCGGCCGGCTACTACGGCGGACGGATCGATTCCTTCCTGTCCTTCCTCGCCAACCTCGTGCTGGCCTTCCCGGTGATCCTGCTTTTCTACCTGCTGGTCACGCCGGGCATCATGGACACGCCGATCCCCTATTCGATGGCGGGCGTGTTCTTCCTGTTCCCGATCATCTTCTTTTCGGTGCTCTTCTACACCCGCTACAAGAACCGCCCCGAGCGGTTCTATCCGCAGATCGCCATCACGCTGATCCTCGGTTTCTGGATCTATGCCGGGCTGGTGTTCGACGCCGATCCGCTCGGCATCATCTCGATCCGCCCGAACGAGCTCAACATCTTCGTGGCCGTGGTCTTCGCCTCGTCGCCGGGCGTGTTCCGCATCGTTCGCGGGCTGGTCATGGACATCAAGACGCGCGACTACGTGGCCGCCGCCCAGACGCGCGGCGAAAGCCCGTGGTACATCATGCTGTGGGAGATCCTGCCCAACGCCCGCGGGCCGCTGATCGTCGATGCGTGCCTGCGGATCGGCTACACCACGATCCTGCTCGGCACGCTCGGCTATTTCGGCCTCGGCCTTGCGCCCGAGAGCCCCGACTGGGGGACGGCCATCAAGGATTCCAGCCGTCTGCTGCGCGCCTACATCCACCCGGCGCTGCCGCCGGTCATCGCGCTCATGTCGTTCGTGCTCGGCCTCAACCTGCTCGCCGACGCGCTGCGCGAACAGTCGCTGAAGGACTGAGGGAGACCATCATGAACGAAGCCCTCAAAGCCACGAACTTCGGTACCGCCCAGCCGATCCTCGAGATCGAGAACCTCTCGATCTCCTTTTTTACCCGCAACGGCGAGATTCCCGCCGTCATGGACTTCTCCTGCAAGGTGATGCCGGGCGAAGCCATGGGGCTGGTCGGCGAATCCGGCTGTGGTAAGTCGACGGTCGCGCTCGGCATAATGCGCGACATGGGCAACCGCGGCAGGATCGTCGGCGGCCGCATCAAGTTCATGGGCCGTGACATGGGCGATATGAGCGACGCGGAACTGCGCGCCATCCGCGGCAACAAGATCGCCATGATCTACCAGGAGCCGATGGCGAGCCTCAATCCGGCCATGAAGGTCGGGCGCCAGCTGATGGAAGTTCCGATCCTGCATGAGAAGGCGTCGAAGGAGGAGGCCCACAAACGCTCGGTCGAGATGCTTAAGGCGGTGCGGCTGCCCGACCCAGAGCGTATGATGGGCTCCTATCCGCATCAGCTGTCGGGCGGCCAGCAGCAGCGCGTCGTCATCGCCATGGCTCTGCTGTCGAAGCCCGCGCTGCTGCTGCTCGACGAGCCCACCACCGCGCTCGACGTCACCGTGGAGGCCGGCATCGTCGAACTCGTGCGCGATCTCGGCAAGGAGTTCGGCACCTCCATGCTCTTCATCTCGCACAATCTGGGCCTGATCCTGGAGACCTGCGACCGCATCACGGTCATGTACTCCGGCGAGGCGGTGGAGGAGGGTACGGTGCGCGACGTCTTCGACCGCATGCGCCACCCCTATACGCAGGGGCTGTTCCGCTCCATCCCGCTGCCCGGCGCCGACAAGAACTCGCGCCCGCTGATCGCCATCCCCGGCCAGCTGCCGCTGCCGCACGAGCGACCGAGAGGCTGCAATTTCGGTCCGCGCTGCCAGCATTTCATCGAGGGCCTGTGCGATGCGCGCGAGATCCCGATGTATCCGGTCAAGGGGCATCCGGACCATCTGTCCCGCTGCGTGCGCTTCGACGACATCGACTGGCGCGCGCTCCCCGAGGGCATCGTGCAGAACGAGCCCGTCTCGCCCGGTCCGACGGTGCTCAGGATCGAGGACCTGAAGAAGTACTACCGCGTCGCGGCCAACGAGATCTTCGGCGGAGGCGAGGCGCGCACGGTCAAGGCGAACGAATCCATCTCCTTCGAGGCGCGCGAATCCGAGACCGTCGCGATCGTGGGCGAATCCGGCTGCGGAAAATCCACGCTCGCCAAGGTGCTGCTCGGCCTCGAGACCGCGACTTCGGGCACGATCCGCCTCGGCAATGCCGAGATCCAGAACACGCCGATCGAGGAACGCGACGTCGACACCATCTCGTCGATCCAGATGGTGTTCCAGAACCCGTTCGACACGCTGAACCCCAGTCACTCGGTGGGTTCGCAGATCATCCGCACGCTGGAGAAGTTCAAGGTCGGCAAGACCCAGTCGGAGCGGCAGGGACGCATGCTGGAACTGCTCGACCTGGTGAAGCTGCCGCGCGCCTTCGCCACCCGCATGCCGCGCCAGCTCTCCGGCGGGCAGAAGCAGCGCATCGGCGTCGCGCGCGCCTTCGCCGGCAATGCCCGCGTGGTCGTGGCCGACGAGCCGGTCTCCGCCCTCGACGTCTCGGTCCAGGCTGCTGTAACGGAACTCCTGATGGACGTGCAGCGGCGTAACCGCACGACCATGCTGTTCATCAGCCACGACCTCTCCGTCGTGCGCTATCTCGCCGACCGTGTGGTGGTGATGTATCTCGGCTACATCGTCGAGCAGGGCACGACGGACCAGATCTTCGCGCCGCCCTATCACCCCTATACCGAGGCGCTGCTTTCGGCGATCCCGATCGCCGATACGAGCGTGGTCAAGAAGCACATCGTGCTCGAAGGTGACATCCCGTCGGCCATGAACCCGCCGAGCGGCTGTCCCTTCCAGACGCGCTGCCGCTGGAAATCGCGCGTTCCCGACAATCTGTGCGAGACGCAGGTGCCGCCCTTCCGCGAGCTCGGCAACGGCCATCGCAGCCTGTGCTGGCTCGACGAAGAGGAACTGGCCTCGATGGAGCCGGTCATCACGCTTGGCCGCAAGGACGAGGCGGCGGAGCCTGCCCCGGGCGCAGCGCCACAGAAGCCGACGCGCCCCGCTCCGGCTGCCGAGGAACCGGCGGCCGCACACGCCAGGAAGGCGAGGGCGCTGCCGCGCGCCAGTTCGCTCGACGAGGAAGGGACGCACGCCGAGGAGCCGGTGGCGCGGTCGCGCGAGACCGGCGCCGGCTCCGCGATACCCGGCGAATCCTCGCCCAAGCGGCGCGGCCGGGAAGTCGGCTCAGGCCGCCAGGCCGTCGACCCCAATGTCATCCCCGGCGAGGCCGAACCGAAGGCGAAACCCGCCGGGAAACCCGCCGCCGCCGAGGAAGAGCCGATCCATCCCTATGCGGAAGCCTCCCCCGCGGTCGGCGTGACCGCCGAAGACGAAAACCGCCCCGCCGGCACGAAGCGCCCCGACCGGCCGGACGACCTGAAGATGATCGCCGGCGTCGGCCCCAAGATCGAGGCGACGCTCAACGGTCTCGGCATCTACACCTACGCGCAGATCGCCGCCTGGACGAAGGCAGAACGCCAGTGGGTCGACGGCTTCCTGAAGTTCCGCGGCCGCATCGACCGCGACGAATGGGTCAGGCAAGCCGAAGCGCTCGCCAAGGGCGGCGTGGAGGAATACGTGCGGGTGTTCGGCAGGAAGCCGCGGTAGGGTCGACCGGCTTCTCCGGGGCCGAAGTCCGGATCGATCGGCGACGGTCTTCCGGGCCGGTGGCACAGCGGCTATGCTGGCCGCCGCCTGCACGAGAGCTTGCCGCCACATGCCGCTGAAGATCGTCCGCCGTCTGATACCGGACTGGGGCACCACCTATGGCCCCCGGGCGACGGTCCCTTCCCGGCGGTCATGATCCTCCACGGTTCCGAAGGTGCATGGTCCGGGTGGAGCCATCGCAACGCGGCCATCCTTGCCGCGCACGGCTTCCTCGCCTTTCCCTTCGGATATTCCAGCGGCGGCAACGCCTGGAATGCCGGCAGCATCGTCGAGGTGCCGCTCGACCGGACGGTCGAGGCGCTCGCCGCGCTGCGGGCGTTCCGCTTCGCAGGCCCGAAAACCGGCATCTACGGCGTTTCACGAGGCGCCGAACATGCGCTGCTTCTCGTCTCTCTCATGCTTCGCGACGGTGTCGAGGGCGTACCGGAGGCACTTGCCGCACACAGCCCGCCGGATGTCGTCTGCGGAGCCTTTGACGCGCGCAGATGGCGCGACGCGGGCGACCCCGGCTGGCAATCGTGGGATCCCGGCCACCGCGCCTGGTCCTGGCGAGGTTCCACGGAGGGATTGCTTCCCACGACGCCGATCGCGATCGAGACCTACGAAGGTCCGCTGTTCCTGAGCCATGGAACCGCCGACCGCGTCTGGTCCGTCGACATGACGCGGCGGCTCGCCGAGCGGCTTCATCGTCACGGCAGGACGCCGGAGATCCACTACTACGAAGGGCAGGACCACATCCCCGGAAGCGCGGCCGAGAACGAGCACCACGAACACCTGATCGCGTTTCTCGAACGCAATCTGGCGCCCTGAAGGGAGGCGCGGCAACGCCGGCCTCCCGTCTGGAAAGGTCGGCGTCCTTGTCGTGCGACGCGGCTCAGAACACCGTTGCCGTCGGGAGCCCCAGGGCCGTTGCACCCGCATAGACCGCCTGAGGTCCGGCCTGCAGCGGATGGAACCGGGCGCCCTGGATGTCGCGGAAGCGGCGTTCCAGACCGTTGGCGCGGTAGAAGGACGCGCCGCCGGCGAGTTCCATCGCCAGTTCGACGGTGGCGATCGCGTGCCGGGCGACCAGCGTGCGGCCGATCATCACCTCGTTGACCGTGTCGGCCGACGGCGCGTTGCGGGCGACAACGTCGAGCATCCAGCGGTGCGCGATCTGGGCGGCGCGCAGTTCGGTGTCCATGCGGCCGGCGAGCGAAAGGTCCGGCTGGGGTTTGCGTTTCGCGATGTCGATGGCGATGTCGCGGGCGCTCTCCGCCACGCCGAGATAGACGGCGTAGATCAGCGGGAAGGCGATCGTGGCAATGATCTGGAATACCGGATGCCATTCACCCGCCTTGCGCGAGAAGGCGACGCCGGCGTCCGGCACCAGCAGGTTCTCGATCACGACGTCGTTGGAGGCGGTGCCGCGCATGCCCATCGTGCGCCAGGTGTCCTCGATGCGCACTTCCGGCGCCTTCATCGGTACGCCGAAGTGGATGACGGAACGGCTTCCGTCTTCGGCTTCGTGGATTGCGCCGGTCATCAGGATTTTGCCCGCCTCAGCGCCGGAGGTGAACACTTTTCGAGCGGTCACCCGATAGCCGCCCTCGACCTTCTCGGCCTTGCCGGAACCGCCGATCCAGTCCGAGCCGCCGGAAGACAGGAGGATGATCTGTTCGGCCGCGATGCGCTTCAGGAGCGGTTCGGTGGCGGCAACCTTCTGGTGGCGCCAGCGCCATGCGGGGATCGCCACCTGGTGCGTGTGCATGGAGAAGGCCAGCGCGGTCGATCCGCAGGCGCGGCCCAGTATCCGCAGCATCTCGGCGAGTTCGGGCACCTCGGCCCCGCCGCCGCCGAGTTCGGCCGGAACGCCGGCCTCGACGAGACCGGCTTCCTTCAGGAGCGCGTAGTTCTCCGCCACGAAACGGTCGTTCTGGTCGATGTCGGCGGATCGTCCGGCGAGCGCCAGGGCAAGGCTGGTGGCGATCTCCACGACATCCGGCGCGGCGGGTTCATTGTCGGAGCGCAATTCGGCGACGTTCTTCAAGGCTGGGATGGCAGACATGGTGGTCTCCTTTGTTTTTGGATGCCGGAGGATTTCACGCGACGCCCGCAGGTTCCAGTTCAGGAACTGTACCCGGAGCATTTCCCGCCATGCATTTGTGGGATAGGCTCTGCGCCGGCAGTTCGGAGGAGTTCACGATGCAAGAGCGTGGCGGCTACGGACAGTTCTGTCCGGTTTCGATGGCTTCGGAAATACTGTGCAGCCGCTGGACCACGCTGGTGGTGCGCGAACTGCTCTGCGGCAGCACGCGCTTCAACGATTTGCGGCGGGGAGTGCCGAAGATGTCGCCGGCGCTGCTGTCCAAACGGCTCAAGGAACTGCAGCAATCCGGCATCGTCGTCGTCAGGCGCCGCGCGAACGGGTCCGTCGACTATCACCTCTCGGAAGCGGGCGAGGACCTGCGGCCCCTGATCATGGGGCTCGGCAACTGGGCCCAGCGCTGGATGGAATCGCGGCTGTCGCTTAAGAACCTCGATCCGTCGCTGCTCATGTGGGACATGCGCCGCCACGTCGTCGTGAAGCTGCTGCCGGAGAGGCGCTGCACGATACAGTTTCTGTACTCGGAACTTCCCGCTCCGCAAAAGAGCTGGTGGCTGGTGGTCGAAGGCGGAGCCGCGGACCTGTGCAGCTTCGACCCGGGCCACGAACTCGACCTCCTCGTCAGGAGTTCACTGCGAACGATGACGGCGATCTGGATGGGGCTGTCCACCATCCGGAAGGAAGCCGAAAGCGGCGAACTTAAGATCGAGGGCGACGCCTCGCTGGCTGGCTCCATGCAGCATTGGCTCGGCCTCAGCCCCTTCGCGCATGAGCCGAGGCGCGTGCAGTAGAACGGTAGATGCCAAAGCATCGCCGCGCCCCCATCGTTCGTCGGGTCGGTGCATTTCCCGCGTGGGAATAAGTTCTGCCCCGGAAGCATGGGGGCTGGAGCCGATTCATGCCCTTTTTTTCTTCTGATTGTTCATCCCGCGCATTTTGCTGCTCGCTTCCGAGTAAGTACCTTTAGTTTCACCTGATCATTCTATGTCCGCCCCTATCGACTGACAGTTGAATAGTCTTTCTCGATACGCTATCAAAGTTGGGTTTCAACGGTTCCAGGGGGGAGACGGTTTTGCGCCAGATGATCAAGTTCCTAGCCATTTCAGGCTTGATGTTCGCGGCCTCCGGCGTAGCGGACGCAAAACATCAGATCACCAAGAACGTAAAAAGTGGTGAGGCTACTTATGTTTCAGATAATTTCAACTGCAAGGGCGGAGCCGTTTCTGCTACGATCTCAACGCCACCTACCAACGGCACAGCAAAGGTTGTCGTCGTTACCGAAGCCGTGAGTGCGAAGAAGCTGAAGATGACGAACTTTCCTTCGTGCGAAGGGAAGGTGATGAAAATATACTATATTCAATATACCTCCAAGAAAGGGTATAGAGGTTCCGATAAAATTGGTGTAACATGGAGCGGGACAAAACGACAGTATTTCTATAGCGTAAACGTGAAATAGAAGAATTATTACTGGATGCGATAGAGCTTGTAAGGATGTTTTTGTGGCATATTCTACAAAATTTCTTGCAATGATTGCCTTTCTTTCAGTATTGACGACGATTTCAGAGCCTGCTTTCGCCAATTTCACGTGTTCGGTGCAGTGCACGAATGCGTCGGGAGCGCCAGCAGGTAAGAAAACGACGTCGAGCGTTCAGCAACCTCAGCAGTGCGAACC
Source organism: uncultured Mesorhizobium sp. (assembly GCA_950071955.1). Classification (GTDB taxonomy): domain Bacteria; phylum Pseudomonadota; class Alphaproteobacteria; order Rhizobiales; family Rhizobiaceae; genus Aquibium; species Aquibium pacificus. The sequence goes on from CATMOC010000028.1 coordinate 12,538, forward strand.
GTTTATAAAGAAAGAGGCAAAGAAATGTCCTGGTGGCAACGCCAACGGGGATGCCGGCGGGTACGCCACGATCAAGATTCGCGACGGGAAGCCTGTGAGGTAGACTTCCTCCGACGGGGAAACCACAGGCCTCCCTACTCCGCCAGCGGGCCAGTCAGTTCCGCCTTGCTGCTCGCCTTGTCGAAGATGCAGATCGAGCGCTCCGAGCCCCAGTTGGCGGTCACTGTGACGACCGCCGCGCCGTAGCTTTCGGAACCGAACGGAACCACGTTCACGTCGACGGTGTCGACATTGCCCTGAACGAGTGCGCGGCAGGTGTCCTCGACCTCCTGATGGAATTCCGCCCAGGCGTCGTCGCTGGAAGCGAAAGCGGGCGCCGACGCGAATATCTGGCATGAGACGAGGAGAAGAAGAGCGATCAGGCTGCGTACGGGCGGCTCCATTGTAAATGCAGCATCGCTAATGTCAGACGGATGGCGCCGGGGCAATGATGTCGATGCGCTAACGGAACTTATTGCCGTCCCATTTGATCGGAACTTCATCGCCGCCATGGCTGGACAGGTAGATATCGGGGGGATTTTCGTCGGAGAGCCTGAGACTTCCGCTCATCGTTTCCAATTCCAGATGAAGCAGGCTGCCCTTGCGAACGTAGATCAGAACGTCACAGAGCTGCATGCCGCAGAAACCGCTCTGCGACGAGCCGCACCAGATTCCGCGGTGGTTGATGATCAGGTCGTCCCTGCCATCGCCCGTGATGTCGCGTTCGATAGCGCTCTCCGGCCGGATCGTGCCGGGGCCCTCGCATGCTTTGGAAACCTCCTGGTCGATGAGATATTTCGCCGCCTTGGACTGCGCCAGCGCCGGTGCCGATAGACCGAATACTACTAGAACACACAGGAAAAATCGCATGGCAATGAATCTCCCTTATGAAGACCCGCACCTCAGGGCGCCGGACATCGATTGTACAGGCTGCCGTTGATCCTGGCCCGGTTCCTTGAAAGGATTTCGACCACGTCCGTCGTGTAGGCGATTTCCTCTTCCCCCATCCCGACGTCGCATCGTTGTTCGAAGGTGTACTTGTTGCCGCCCTTCTTCATCGACAGGATCGTACAGGACGTCTCGAAGCTCGTGACCCCCGTCCGATCGATGGACCACCTATCGTCCGAAATCTGACCGCAAGGCGTGTGGTCTGCTTGCCAGTCTCCGTAGATTTCAGAGTGGCCGGCTGCGTGGCCCTCGGCTAAGAAAAGGATTGTGAAAGCGCTGAAAAGACACGCCCGATATGGTGAAATAACCTCCATCATATTCTTTGTTCCTTGAGTCATCGTATCGAGCAAAATACTTCCTGCTATTTCTCAACTAAGTCAAAAATCAAGGCATTTTATGAAAGCACCAGCGATAGGATGACGTCCCATATGGAAACGTCACTGTCATGTTTTTTACACCATTGATCTTGACCGTCCAGATTTCCTGTCCGCTCGGTTCACCTTGTACGTTCATGTCAAGCGTGACACGATAAGATCCATTCGATTTCTTCACTCTCACGATCGTACCGATCACTTTCGAACTGTTCAGTTCATCCCCAGAATACGATAGAGCCGTCGCATTGCTGACGTCCGAGCATCCAACGCTGCTCTCGACGAATATGCCATGACTGAGAGGCAAAGGATCTGCGGCGACCGCAATACTGGATAGAAACATGATGAACAGGCCAGTAATATTGACCAATCGGGTCGAGCGCATTCCGGTCCAGTCCTGATGAAGCACGATTATAATAGACGAATTCAATTCGAGTTGCACTTATTTATTGGGAGCAATGAAAAGTTGCAATCAGAGCATGACTTGCTTCCGGATGGGTCATTCGAAATGGTGTTGCCGGGGCTGGTTCACCATATGGAAGGGCTAGCCAGGCAGGCCCGCCTTCAGCATGTCCTGGAGGCCAGCGACCCCATCCCTGATCCATGGCGATCT
>CATMOC010000029.1 GCA_950071955.1 uncultured Mesorhizobium sp.
ACGGCGGCGTCGACCTCCTTCTCGCCGGCCTCGGCCACGTCGGCCAGCTTCTCGCCGTCGGCCGGGTTGCGGACCTCGAAGGTCTCCTTGCCGCCTTTGGTCAGCTTGCCGTCGATGAACTGGCCGAACCGGCCGTCATGACGCTTCAGCCACGCGCGAATATGACCGTCCTCCTCCGGTGCCGGGCCGTATTCCATGCTGTCCAGGATGTTCACGATCTCGTTCATGTTCACGCCATCCCGTGCCGGTCGGCGGACGAATAGCGCCCGGTGACGAAATGTTCGATCTGGCGCTCGATGTCGGTCAGGAGGCCGCTGGCGCCGAAGCGGAAGAGGTCCGGCTCCAGCCAGTCGCGGCCGAGTTCCTCCTTCATCAGGAACAGCCAGGTGAGCGCGTCCTTCGCCGCGCGGATGCCGCCGGCCGGCTTGAAGCCGACGCGGAGCCTGGAAAGCGCCAGGTAGTCGCGGATCGCCCGCACCATGACGAGGCTGACGGGCAGCGTCGCGTTGACGCCCTCCATGCCAGTGGAGGTCTTGATGAAGTCGGAGCCGGCCATCATGGTCACCATCGAGGCGCGGTAGACGTTGGTCAGCGTCTTCAGTTCGCCCGTGGCCAGGATCGCCTTCATGTGCGCGGCGCCGCAGGCCTCGCGCATCAGGCGCGTCTCGTCGTAAAGCGCCTGCCAGTTGCCGGTCAGCACGTGGGCACGCGTGATTACGATGTCGATCTCCTGCGCGCCCTCCGCCACCGCGTAGCGGATTTCGGCGAGCCGCTGCTCGAAAGGCGTCAGTCCCGCCGGAAACCCGGTCGCAACCGAGGCGACGGGGATGCCGCTGCCGTCGAGCGCCTTCACGGCCGTGCGCACCATGGACGGGTAGACGCAGACCGCGCCCGTCGTCAGCCGCCGTCCGGTCAGCCCCAGCGCCTCGACGAGATCGTCGCGCAGCGGGTGGCGCGCCTTGGCGCAGAGCCGCTCGACGCGGCCCGGCGTATCGTCGCCGGCCAGCGTCGTCAGGTCGATGCACTGGATCGCCTTCACCAGCCATGCCGCCTGCCACTGCTTCTTCACCGTGCGGCGCGTGCCGATGGTCGCGGCGCGGCGTTCGGCGGCCGACAGGTTCACCTCGGCCGCATCGAACCAGTCGGGATTGAGCGGCGTACCGTCGTTGCGGGCATGCGGCTGGTGGAGCTTTACGGGCCCGGCCGCTGTAGCGACGGGCTCTCCGGTTCTCATGTTCATCACAGGTCTCCGATCGCCTTGCGCAGGATCGCGGCGAGGCGGGCGCCGCCTTGCGGCGCCATGTCCTTCGTCTCCTGGTGGGACAGTTCCGCGCCGGTCATGCCGGCGGCAAGATTGGTGACGACCGAGCAGGCGGCGACACGCAAGCCGAGGAAGCGGCCGAGGATCACCTCGGGCACCGTCGACATGCCCACCGCGTCTGCGCCGAAGGTGCGCGCCATGCGGATTTCGGCCGGCGTCTCGAAGGAGGGGCCCGAAAACCACATGTAGACGCCTTCATGCAGTGGCGTATCCGTGTCCGTGGCCGCCTTCTTCAGCACGCCGCGCATGTCCGCGTCGTAGGCCCCGGTCAGGCCGACGAAGCGGCGATCGGTCGGCTCGCCGAACAGCGGATTCGAACCCGAAAAATTGATGTGGTCGGTGATCAGCATCACCGAACCCGGCCCCATTTCGGGGCGCAGCGATCCGGCGGCGTTCGTCAGCATCAGCTTTCTGATCCCCACGCCGGCCAGCGCCTCCAGCGCCGGGCGCATGGCGGCCGCGTTGCCGTGCTCGTAATAGTGGGAGCGCCCGGCCAGCATCAGCACCGGCACGCCCGAGAACAGTCCGGCGACGATCTCGCCGGCATGGCCAGAGACGCCGCTCTTCGGAAAGCCCGGCAGTTCGCCGTATGGCACCCGCACCGGCTCCGACACCTCCTCGACCAGTCCGCCCAGGCCCGAGCCGAGAACGAGCGCGATCTCGGGCGCAAGCCCGTTCAGCTTCTCGACGAGATGATCGACCGCCGTCTTCATGTCTGCAGCCGGTACTTCATTTCAGGATATCTCCCTGGAAGCCGAGCGGTAGCATGGCGCCCAGCGTCGTGGTCTCGACTATACCCTTCTCGTCGCACAAATGCAGCCTCGTGTCCGGCCGACCGAACTCCGCGAGCCGCTGTCGGCAGCCGCCGCACGGCGTTACCCGCGCCATGCGCTCCGCCACCACCGCCACCTCCGCGATATCGCCGCCTCCGCCCATCACGAAATGGGCGAGCGCCGTCGTCTCGGCGCACCAGCCCTCCGGATAGGACGCGATTTCTATGTTGGCACCGGAAAACACGCGGCCGTCGGTCGTGCGGATGGCAGCTCCGACGGGAAACTTCGAATACGGAGCGTAGGCCTTGGCCATCGCCGCCCTGGCGGCTTGGAAGAGGTCGTGGGACATGGGGCTCCGGGTCGAATGGCGGCTGTGCGTGGAAAAGCGGCGAATGGTCCGTGGTGCGTAGTGGCGTAACTAGGGGGCCAGTTACCCACTTCCAACCACCAACTACCGTCTACGCACGAACTACCTCTCCTTCACATACGCCACCCCGCCCGCCTTCGGCGGGATCGCCCTTCCGATGAAGCCGGCGAGCAGGATGACAGTGAGAATATAGGGAAGGGCTTGCATCAACTGCACCGGCACGCGCCCGATCATCGGGAATTCCGCGCCCTGGTAGCGGATCGCGAAGGCGTCGAGGAAGCCGAACAGGAGGCAGGCGAACATGGCGTTGACCGGCTTCCATTTGGCGAAGATCAGCGCGGCAAGCGCGATGAAGCCGCGTCCCGCCGTCATGTCCTTGACGAAGCCGGCGTTCATGGCGAGCGCCAGGTAGGTTCCGGCAAACCCGGTGAGCACGCCCGTGATCATGACGGCGCGGTAGCGCAGCCAGGTCACGGAGATGCCGGCGGTGTCGACGGCTGCCGGGTTTTCGCCGACGGCCCGCAGGCGCAGGCCGAAGCGGCTGCGAAACAGCACCCACCAGGTGAAGGGCACCATGAAGAAGGCGAAGTATACCAGAAGCGAGTGGCCGGAGATGATGTCGGAATATATCGGTCCCAGCACCGGAACGTCACGCATCGCTTCCGCGCCGGGAAGATCGATCGCGCCGAACCGCGCCGCGGGCGGCAATGACGGTGTGCGGCCACCCTGCTGGAACCAGCCCTGGCCGAGAATGATGGTCGTTCCCGCGGCAATGAAATTGACGGCGACGCCCGAGACGATCTGGTTGCCGCGATTGGTGATCGAGGCGAAGCCGTGCACGAGCGCCAGCATTCCCGATATGATGATGGCGGCGCCCAGCCCGATCCAGGCGGAGCCGGTGGCTGCCGCCGCGGCCGCCGAGGCGAAGGCGCCGGCAAGCATTTTTCCCTCGAGCCCGATGTCGAAGATGCCGGACCGCTCCGAGTAGAGCCCGGCCAGGCATGCGAGCAGCAGCGGCACCGAGAGCCGGATGGTGGCATCGAGAAGCTGGACGAGTGTATCCATCTCAGGCTCCCTCGCGCTTTGCCGTGCCCATGCCCATCGATCGTGGGCTGAAGCTCGCGAATGCCGCCTGCATGGCGGGACGGAACATGTTTTCGAGCGCGCCGGCGAACAGGATCACCAGGCCCTGGATGATGACGATCATGTCGCGCGAGATGTTCGGCATCATGAACGAGATTTCCGCGCCGCCCTGGTAGAGCATGCCGAACAGGATCGCCGCTGGCACGATGCCGGCCGGGTGTGATCGTCCCATGAGCGCCACCGCTATGCCGACGAAGCCCGCGCCGGTGACGAAGTCGAGCTGCAGGCGGTGCTGGTCGCCCATCACCGGGTTGAGCGCCATCATGCCCGCCAGCGCGCCGGAGATCATCATGGTGATGACGATGATGCGCGCCTCGCCGATGCCGGCGTAGCGTGCCGCCTTGGGGCTGAAGCCCATCGTGCGGATCTCGTAGCCGAGCTTGGTGCGCCAGATCAGCGCCCACACCGCCACGGCCATCACCAGCGCCAGGATGAAGGAGAGGTTCAGCGGTGTCGAGCGGATCGTCGCGCCGAACATCTCGAGCAGCCAGTCGAGCTTCGGCAGATGCGCGTCCACTGCGAAGGTGCGCGTCTGCGGCGCCATCGAGTTCAGCGGTTTCAGCGGCCCGACGAGCAGGTAGACCATCAGGCTGGCCGCGATGAAGTTGAACATGATCGTCGTGATGACGATGTGGCTGCCCCGCTTTGCCTGCAGATAGGCGGGGATCATCGCCCAGAAGGCGCCGATCGCGGCACTTCCGATGATCGCCAGCGGGAAGTTTATCCACCAGGGAAACACCGTGTCGAACCCGAGGCAGACCAGCGCTACGCCGAGACCGCCGACATAGGCTTGGCCTTCGCCGCCGATGTTGAAAAGCCCGCAATGGAAGGCGACGGCGACCGCCAGCCCGGTGAAGATGAAGCTGGTCGCGTAGTAGAGCGTATAGCCGATGCCGGCCCCCGAGCCGAAGGCACCCTTGATCAGAAGCGTTGCGGCCTGAATCGGGCTTTCGCCGACGAGCAGCACGACGAGGCCGGCCACGAGGAAGGCGACCACGAGGTTGATGAGCGGGATCAGGCCGTAGTCGGCCCAGGCCGGCAGCTTCGCGTAGGGTGTCGCCATCTACTCCGCCGCCTCCTGCGCTTCGACGCCGGCCATCAGAAGGCCGAGTTCGCCTTCGGTCGCGTCCGGGCCGCGCTCGCCGACGACGCGACCGTCGAACATCACGAGAATGCGGTCCGACAGCGAGCGGATCTCGTCGAGTTCCACGGAGACGAGAAGCACCGCCTTGCCGCGGTCGCGCATGGCGATCAGCTGCTTGTGGATGAACTCGATGGCGCCGACGTCGACGCCGCGCGTCGGCTGGCCGACGATCAGCACGCCTGGATCGTTCTCCATCTCGCGCGCCAGAACGATCTTCTGTTGGTTTCCGCCCGAAAAGTTCGCTGTCCGCAGCCGGCAGTCCGCCGGGCGGATGTCGTACTTCTCGATCTTCTCGCGCGCGTCGCTGCGGATCGCGTCGATGTTGAGGAACGCGCCGTTCAGGAACTTCGGGTCGTCGTGGTAGCCAAGGATCGCGTTCTCGTTCTCCTCGAAGGGCAGCACCAGCCCGACATGGTGCCGGTCTTCCGGCACGTGCGCCAGCCCGCGCTTGCGCAGTTCGGCGGGGTCGGCCGTGCCCGTCACGTCGATCGGCTTGCCCTTCATGGTGACCGAACCGGACTCGGCCCTGCGGGTGCCGGCGATCGCCTCGATCAGTTCCGACTGGCCGTTGCCGGCCACGCCCGCGATGCCGACGATCTCGCCGGCGCGCACGTCGAACGACACGTCGTCGACCATGGTCACGCCGCGCCCGTCCTTCACCGTCAGGTTCTTGACCGACAGCTTGAAATCGCCGGGCTTGGCCTTGCCCTTCTCGACCTGCAGGAGCACGCGGCGCCCGACCATCAGCTCGGCCAGTTCCTCCACCGTCGTCGAGGCCGTCTTGCGCGTCGCCACGATCGTGCCCTGGCGCATCACCGACACATTGTCGGTCACCGCCATGATCTCGCGCAGCTTGTGGGTGATCAGAACGATCGTCTTGCCCTGGTCCTTCAGCATGCGCAGGATGCGGAACAGATGGTCGGCCTCGGCGGGCGTGAGCACCCCCGTCGGCTCGTCGAGGATCAGGATTTCCGCCCCGCGATAGAGCGCCTTCAGGATCTCGACGCGCTGCTGCAGGCCGACCGGCAGTTCCTCGATCACCGCGTCCGGATCGACCTCCAGTCCGTATTCCTTCTCGAGCCGCTGCAGTTCCGAGCGGGCCTTCGCGATGCCTTTGTTGAGCAGCGACGCGCCTTCCGCGCCCAGGATGATGTTCTCGAGCACCGTGAAGTTCTCGACCAGCATGAAGTGCTGGTGCACCATGCCGATGCCGGCGGCGATGGCGTCGTTCGGCGTGTGGATGGAAGCCTTCTGGCCTTTGACGAAGATCTCGCCGCTGTCGGCCTGGTAGAAGCCGTAGAGGATCGACATCAGCGTCGACTTGCCGGCGCCGTTCTCGCCGATGATGCCGTGGATCGTGCCCTGCGGGATTTCGATGTCGATGTCGCGGTTGGCGCGAACCGCGCCGAAGCTCTTGTTGATGCCTTTGAGTTCGATTGCAGCTTGCGCCATGCAACCGTATCCCCTCGATTTTTTATCGTTTGGTCAAAGTTGCTATCATGACCAGGAACGGTTGCCAATCTCCCGCCCCCACTCTCGACAAAAGCGCGGCACCTTGTCAATTTCCGCGCCATGACAAATCCGGCATTCGCACCCTTCACCTTCAACACGACACCCTCGATCGTCTTCGAGAACGGTGTCGCCGGCCGCATCGGCAGGCTTTTGGCGCACAGGCTCGGCAAGTCGCTGCTGTTCGTCACCGATCCTGGCCTTCGCTCGCTCGGGCTGTGCGACCCCGCGCTCGCATCCCTGCGTGAGGCAGGCATCGAGGTCGCGATCTTCGACCAGGTCGAGGCAGACCCGCCGCTGAAGACACTGCTGGCGGCGGTCGAGGCCGGCCGGTCGGCAGGCGCCACCGGCGTCCTCGGCTTCGGCGGCGGCTCCTCGCTGGACGTTGCCAAGCTCGCCGCGCTGTTGATCGGCTCCGGCGAGGACCTCGACCAGGCCTGGGGCGTCGGCAACGCGAAGGGTCCGCGGCTGCCGCTGGCACTTGTGCCCACCACGTCGGGCACCGGGTCGGAGGTCACGCCGGTCTCGATCATCACCGTCGGCGAGGAGGAAAAGCGCGGCGTCTCCTCGCCCGTCATCCTGCCCGACGTCGCCGTGCTCGATCCGGAACTGACACTCGGCCTGCCACCGTCGATCACCGCCGCCACCGGTGTCGACGCCATGGTCCATGCGATCGAGGCGTACGCCTCGAAAAGCGCCAACAACAACCCGCTGTCGCGCGCGCTGGCGCGCCAGGCGCTGCAACTGCTCGGCGCCAACATCGAGACCGCCGTGAACGACGGCAGGGACATCGCTGCGCGCGGCGCCATGCTGCTCGGCTCCATGCTCGCCGGCCAGGCCTTCGCCAATTCGCCGGTGGCTGCCGTCCATGCGCTGGCCTATCCCATCGGCGGCACCTTTCACGTGCCGCACGGGCTGTCGAATGCGCTGGTCCTGCCCCACGTGCTGCGCTTCAATGCCCCTGAAGCCGCGCATCTCTATGCCGAGATCGCCGCGGATGCCTTCCCGCATCTCTCGAACGAGGAAGGAACGCAGGGCCGCTGTGCCGCCTTCATAGAGGCGCTCGCCGCGCTGTCGGCCCGCGTCGGTCTCCAGCCGCGCCTGCGCGATGTTGGCATCGGCGAGGAGCATCTGGCGAAGATGGCCGCGGACGCGATGAAGCAGACGCGGCTCCTCGTCAACAATCCGCGCGAGGTGGCGGAGGCGGACGCGCTGGCGATCTACCGGGCCGCGTGGTGAGCGGCCGGCCCCGGTGACCCGCCCCGCCCCCTCCGCGCGTTCGGCCTACCGCGCCTTCCGCACCCTCACGACGCGCTGGATGGACAACGACGTCTATGGCCACATGAACAACGTCGTTCACTATTCGCTCTTCGACACCGCCGTGAACGGCTGGCTGATCGAAAAGGGTGTGCTCGACATCCATGGCGGCGACCAGATAGGTCTCGTGGTGGAGACCGGTTGCAGATACTTCTCGGAGATGGCGTTTCCCGACGTCGTCACCGCCGGACTTCGTGTCGCCCGGCTCGGCGGCTCTTCGGTCCGCTACGAGGTCGGCCTCTTCCGCAACGACGAGAACCTGGCGGCGGCGGAGGGCTTCTTCGTCCATGTCTACGTTGACGGGCGGACGCGCCGCCCGAAACCGCTGGGCGACGCCCTGCGCGGCGCGCTCGAGGAGATCAGCGCATGAGTTCGCAGGAAGAACGCCTGGTGAAGCTCGAGGCGCTCTGCGCCGAGCAGGAGCGGACCATCGAGGAACTGTCGGGCCAGATCGCCGGACAGTGGAAGACCATCGACGGCATGAAGAGGAAACTCGATGCCCTCACGGAGCGCTTTCTGGCGGTCGAGGAACGCACCGCGCCTGATGTGCCGGTCACCCGGCCGCCGCACTGGTAGCGTTCCGGCGCGATTTTCGGCATCGGCATCGACCTGCCAGTTCCCAGCAGGAACGGTATGCCTTACAATTTCGCTTTGGGACGAGCTTCAATCCGGGTGCCGAAGATGAGCAGCGAAGTTGATCGCATCGAGCGCGCGGGCGACTACATCATGGGCCGCATGACCCAGGCCGAGCGTGAACGCGCCGAACGCGATCTCGAGCGCGACCCGAAGTTCCGCGAAACCGTGATCCGCCTTGCCGAACGCCTTCGGTCGAGCACGCAGGCGCACCAGACGGATCTCTGGCGTTCCGTGCAGGAAAGCATCGCCGGTCTGCCCCAGATGCGCGACGCGCCTCTCGTCCACCCCTTCGCGCCCAGCGCCGCGCCGTCGCAGGCAGCCGCGTCATACGCCCCGCTCGGCGGGTGGCGGGGAGCCGCCCTGATCGCCGCCCTGGTGGCGGTCGGCGGCGCTGGCTACGTCGCCGGAGGCTGGTTCGCCGGTCCGGCCGACCCGGTCGCGCTCGTTCGGCTTTCCGACGCCGAGGGAAACACCGCCGGCATCCTCGAGATCTCCGAAGGCGACGCTCTGCGCTACCTGCCGCTGGACACGGGCCAGCCCGCCGACGGGCGGGTACTGCAGCTTTGGACGAGTTTCGACGAGGCCGCCGGACCGGTGCGGCTGGGAACAGTCTCGCACGCCGGGCCGCTGCGCTGGCGCGGTCCCCACCTTCCGCCGCCGGTCCCCGGTCAGACCTACAGTGTCACGGCCGCCTCTCCGGCGGACGCGATCCCGGGGAAACCTTTCGGCGAGACGCTCTTCCGGGGCACGGCGGAGCGGCTGCCGCGCCCCTGATCGCGGCGTTCGCGCGGACTGTTTCGTTCAGGTTTGCCAGTCCGGTACCTTCTGCCGCCGCACCAGCGGGATCAGGCACACCATCCCGACGACGGACAGCGCCGAGAGAAACCAGCCGAACCCGGCCCAGCCGAAATCCGAGATGACATAGCCGGCGATCGGCGGGCCGATGAGCGTACCGATACCGCCGGATTGGGCCACGAGGCCGATTCCCACCGCCACCGATCCGCCGGCAGGCACGACCGAGGGAACGCTGGCGAACAGGGACGAGGCGATGACTCCGCCCGCTATCGAGAACACGACCGCGGCACCGGTCGCCACGGCCACGTTCGAAGACGAGAAGAACGGCACCGCGGCGGCGGCGCTGACGGCGAACGCAGCTGCGGTGAGCCAGGCGATGAAGCGGGGATCGCGGCCCTCGACGAGGAAGCCGGCCAGCACGTTGCCGAACGGCACCAGGAGCGCCACGGCGCCGGCCGAAAGCAGGATCGCCCTCCCGTCGTTCGCGAATGTCGGCAGGAAGCTGAAGAAACCCAGGGAGAGGATGACATAGGCGCCGAACGCGGCGGCGACCGCGCCGACGGGCGTCGTGAAGGTCGCCGACAGCGGCGCCTGCTTCGTCGGGTCCGCCGTGTGGCCGATCGGTTGCAGGCCGAAGGCCAGGAGCGATGCCGCCAGGGCAAACCCCGCGAAGGCCAGCGAGATCGCCAGGAGGTAGATCTGGGGAGCCAGGCCCGGCAGCATGGCGGCGGCCGAAAAATCCGCCACCGCGTAGCCGAGCGGCACGAACCCGCCCCAGATCGCCAGTGCCGGCGCCTTCAGCCGCCGCGGGGCCAGGGCCGCGAGGAGAGCAGGGGTGGCGATCACGATCACGAGATAGCCGATCGCCTCCACGAGCCGGCCGGCCAGCACCAGCGCCGGCGACTGGAACATGGCAAGGATCACGCCGCCCATCGCGAGCGCGGCCGAGGAGGCGACGAAGGAGGCGTACATGCCCGCCCGGTCGATCGCGAATGCCGCCGGAAGGGCGGCCAGCGCCACGAAGACCCCGAGGGTGGAGGTCAGCCAGCCGACCATCACCAGCGAAAGGCCGGCCTGCGAATGGTACCAGCCCACCAGCGGTGCGATCTTGCCGAGCTGGGCGCCGGCCAGAATCCCTGCAAGCAGCAGCAGCGCGAGGGCGGCGAGGCGTCGGGCGTTTCCGGTCATGATGCTCCGAGCTTTTCGTCCTCTGCGGCGCAAGGCCTCCGCAAGCGTTTGTCCACCCCGGGACGACTGTCCCCGCGGCGAGTAACCGTTCGGTGTCGCGCCGTTCGCGAGCGGCCCTTTGCCGGCCCCTGCCAAAAACAAATCCGCCGGGCGATGCCCGGCGGAACTGAATTCGGCTGTTTCCCGCGAAAAATTAGTACGGGCAGGAATTGTCCGACATGTAGTCGTGCACCTGGATCGTGCCGGCGATGATGTCGGCCTTGGCCTTCTCGGCGGCGTCGATCATCTCCTGGGAAACGAGGTCCTTGTTGTTGTCGTCCATGGCGTAGCCGACGCCGTCCTCGGCGAGGCCGAGGCTGTTGAAGCCGTAGGTGAACTTGTCGTTCTTGGCGTCCATGAACGCATTGTAGACCGCCACGTCGACGCGCTTGACCATCGAGGTCAGCACGTGTCCGGGCTGCAGGCCGTTCTGGTTGGAATCGACGCCGATGCCGAGCTTGCCGGCGTCGGCCGCCGCCTGGAGAACGCCCACGCCCGTGCCGCCGGCCGCTGCGTAGATCACGTCGGCGCCCTGGTCCATCTGCGACTTGGCGATCTCGCCGCCCTTGGTCGGGTCGTTCCACGCGGCCGGCGTGTCGCCCGTCATGTTCTGGATGACCTCGGTGGCGCCGGCCGACTTGGCGCCGCCAACGTAGCCGCAGCCGAACTTGCGGATCAGCGGGATGTCCATGCCGCCGATGAAGCCGACCTTCTTGGACTCGGAAGCCATCGCCGCCATGACGCCGACGATGTAGGATCCCTCCTGCTCCTTGTAGACGACCGAGCGGACGTTCGGCGCCTCGACGACCATGTCGATGATAGCGAAGTCGGTGTCCGGGTACTCGGGAGCGATCTTCTCCAGCGCCGCGGCCCAGGAGAAGCCGGCCATGACGATCGGGTTGCGGCCGTCGTCGGCAAAGCGCTGCAGGGCCTGTTCGCGCTGCGCGTCGTTGGAGATCTCGAACTCGACATACTCGACGCCGGTTTCGGTCTTGAACTTCTCGGCGCCGTTGTAGGCGGCCTCGTTGAAGGACTTGTCGAACTTGCCGCCGAGATCGTAGATGATCGCGGGAGCGACCTCGTCCTGGGCCAGTGCCGGAACGGACAATGCGGTTGCGGCCAGCAGGCCGATGACGAAACGCTTCATATGATCCACACCCTGTTGGTTTCTTGCGGTTGTTCTTGCGGTCCGTAGCGCGCTACGGCTGGCGCGGGACCGGGCAGGGATTGCCCCCGCTCGCTCTCAATGTTGCATGTCGGCGCGCAAAATTCACGCGGAAATTTGACCTTCCGGAAAAGGCGGTTACCGCGCGCTGGACCTATTCGGCGGCTACGCTCGGCGCCGGGCAGGACACGCCCGTGCCGCGCAGTGCGCAATAGCCGCCGGGGTTCTTGCCGAGATATTGCTGATGCTCGGTCTCGGCGAAGTAGAACTCGGGAGCCTCCGCGATCTCGGTGGTGATCTTCCCACGCCCGGCCCGCTTCAGTTCCGCCTGATAGGCGTCGCGCGAGGCGAGGGCCTGTTCGAGCTGCTGCGGGGTCGCCGCATAGATCGTCGAGCGGTAGGTCGTGCCGACGTCGTTGCCCTGGCGCATGCCCTGGGTCGGATCGTGGCTCTCCCAGAAGATCTTCAGGAGTTCGGCATAGGAGACCTCCTTGGGATCGTAGACCACGAGCACCACCTCCGCATGGCCGGTCAGGCCTGTGCAGGTCTCCTGATAGGTCGGGTTCGGCGTAAAGCCGCCCTGGTACCCGACGGCCGTCACCCAGACGCCCGGCGTCTGCCAGTACAGGCGCTCCGCGCCCCAGAAGCAGCCCATTCCGAAATAGGCGGTCTCCAGCCCTTCCGGATAGGGACCGTGGATCGGCCGGTCGTTGATGAAGTGCTTCGTGGCGGTCGGGATCGGCTTGTCGCGGCCGCGAAGCGCGTCTTCCGGCTTTGGCATGTTCTGTTTCTTGTTCAGAAGATCACCCAGGAAGAACATTTCGTCGCTCCATTGTTTGCCTCAGCCGCCGACGTGGCCGAGACGGCCGAGGCGCCGGACGGGTCGGCGACCGATGAGATAGAACAGCAGGGACAGCACCAGGAAGACGGCAAAGCCCGGCAGGGTCAGCACCGTCACGATGACCGGGTCCCAGATCGCGGGCAGAAGATACCGCTGCACAACCGCCTGCGCCAGGTTCAGCGTGTCAGGGGAAACCGCATACCAGCTCGAGCCGAGCGGCGTCAGCACGACGTCGTTCGCCGCGACCGACCGGGTCGCGTCGATCACCGCCATGATCACGGCGACGGCGAGAGCCAGCACCGAGAAGAGCCGAAATAGGAATCTGATGACTGCCATTGATCTTGCCACCGTCCGGGACGGCACGCCCTTTGGCTCCCGAGATATGACAGCCGCCGTGGCGGTTCAATCGGATCACGATGTTTTGTCAAGTCGCGGCCCGTGCCGTCCGGCCGCGTCTCCGCGTCCGCCAGACGGCCACCACGGCCCCCGCCACCGCCCCCAGGAGCATTCCAAGCAGCCCGATCGCCGCGGCGAAGTAGCCGCAGCCGCCTTCGAAACAGGAAACATCGAGGATCTCGACGAGCATGGCTCCGACCGCGAAGCCGATAACCAATCCGCCGATCCCGCCCAGGATGGCGCCGAGAATTGCGTTGACCGCGACGACGAGCCCTGGCGGCTCCGTCGTTCCCTCATCGTAGAAGACCAGAGGCGCTTCCTTCGATCGCGACACGAGAAGGATCAACGCTGACCCCGCGGCGATCTCCGCCAGCGGCGGGGCGAGTGACCATCCGGTTACGACGAAGACGTCGCTTGCGAACAGGATCGCGAGCGAAAGCAGGCTGACGGCTATGTTGAAGACCTGCCAGAGCGTGAAGGCGCGCGGAAATCCCGCCGCGCGGCGGTAGGCATGGGCCAGCAGCCACGCACCCCACAAAATGTTGATCGCCCCGACCGCCATGCCGAAATACACCCAGTAGACCACGATGTCGGTCAGTCCGTACTCGTAGGTCGCGGGCCACGAAGCGACGATGCCGTAGGCGGACCAAAGGACGATCAGGGCGATCCAGGCGACAGGCAACGCCATCAGGCCCGGCGATCGGCCACGCCCGCCCGCCGGTGGCATCTCCGCCCCGGCCGCACCCGTCTCGTTCACATCGACACCCTCCGCCACGCCCAGTCACCACAATCCCGCCGGTGTTCCCTGTCAAGCGTGACGCTTCAGCATCGCGTTTCGCCGGGAAGTCGTTCGATGGTATCAAGGCACGCGGAGAGGGCGCACATTGACCCGTGCACCTCATCGCGATAAGCGCAAGCGTCGATTTTCCCGCTGGAGGCAGGGCGGGAACGGCAGGACGGATCGGCGCTTCGCCGGCGGTAGCGGGAAGAATACATGGCGGACCGGAAATCGAGCTACGGTTATGAGGATCTGCTCGCTTGCGCACGCGGCGAGCTGTTTGGGCCCGGTAATGCGCAATTGCCGGCTCCGCCGATGCTGATGTTCGACCGGATCACCGACATCTCCGAAACTGGCGGCGAGCACGGCAAGGGCTACATACGTGCGGAGTTCGACATAAAGCCCGACCTGTGGTTCTTCGCCTGCCATTTCATCGGCAATCCCATCATGCCCGGCTGCCTGGGCCTCGACGCCATGTGGCAGATGACCGGCTTCTATCTCGGCTGGCTGGGCGAGCCCGGCAAGGGCATGGCGCTGTCCACCGGCGAGGTGAAGTTCAAGGGAATGGTCACGCCGTCGGTGAAGCTGGTCGAATACGGCGTCGACTTCAAGCGCGTGATGCGCGGGCGGCTGGTGCTGGGAATCGCGGACGGGTGGTTGAAGGCCGATGGAGAGACCATCTATCAGGCATCGGATCTGAAGGTCGGCTTGTCAAAGCAAAGCGCGGCCTGATCCGGCCATCGATGAGTTCAGGTCGCAGCCGCGGTTTACGAGGCCGCGCAGCGGGAAGGAGCCCAACATGAGACGCGTCGTGGTGACCGGTCTTGGTATCGTGTCCTCGATAGGCAACAACGCCGATGAGGTGCAGGCGTCCCTGCGCGATGCCCGCTCGGGCATCAGTTTCTCTGATTCCTTCGCCGAGCACGGGTTTCGCTGTCAGGTCTGGGGCAATCCCCCCCTCGATCCCGCCGAGCTCGTCGACCGGCGCGCCATGCGCTTCCTCTCCAAGGG
>CATMOC010000030.1 GCA_950071955.1 uncultured Mesorhizobium sp.
ACTCCGACCTATTCTCCGCCGGTGGCAAGCCGCTCTCTCGCCTATCTCGGCGTCACGGCGTTCGAAGTGGTTGCCTCTGGCGATGGGGAATTGCAGTCGCTCGGAGGTCAACTGAACGAATTCGAGCAGCCCGTGCAGCGTGAGCCGGGGGCGGCCTACGATGAAGCGGTTGCGCTCGAATCGGCGATGTCGCATGCCATTCGCACCCTCTTCGCCAACACGGGGCCAACGGGACAGCGTGCGATGGCCGCGGTCGGAAAAAAGCTCTCTTCAGAGGTGTCCCGAGGCCTATCCCAAGAGGTTGTCGCGCGGAGCGAGGCTTACGGCCGAACGGTTGCGGAGCATGTGCTTGCATGGTCTGCCGGCGATGGCGGCGCGGTCGTCGAGAACATGGGCTTCCCGCTTGCATACGTGCTGAAGGAGGGCCCCGCCCACTGGGTGCCCACCAGCCTCGTCTCGCAGCAGCAGACCCCGCTCCTCCCCGACTGGGGCAGGAACCGGCCCCTCGTGATGCCGGACGGAGCCTCGTGCCCGCTTCCCCCGCCGCCGGAATACAGCGAGGAGAAAGACTCGAGGTTCTATGAGGAAGCGCTCGAAGTCTACGAGACCGTGAACGGCCTGAGCGAGGAGCAGCAGGCGATCGCCCGCTTCTGGTCGGACGACCCGATGCTGTCACCGACACCGCCCGGTCACTGGATGTCGATCGCCACACAAATCCTCGATCGGGAAGACGCCGGGCTTGCGCGAAGGGTCGAGGTACTCGCCCGTCTCGGGCTCGCGCTTTCGGATTCGTTCATCGCTTGCTGGCACGCCAAGTACGAATTCGATCTGGTCCGCCCGGTTACCTATATCCGCCGGGTCATCGATCCCCGCTGGGTCCCTATCCTGAACACCCCCCCGTTTCCGGAATACCCGAGCGGCCACAGCACGCAGTCGGCCGCCGCCGCGGAGGTTCTTGCCGATCTCTTCGGAGATCCATTTGAATTCGTGGACGCCACCCACGAATCCGACGGTCTGCCGGCTCGACGGTATCGAAGCTTCCGCCACGCGGCGGACGAAGCGGGCATATCCAGACTCTACGGCGGTATTCACTTCCGCGCCGCAATCGAGCGTGGGCTGGAACAGGGCCGGTGCGTGGCGGCCTTTGTGAATGGCTTACGGACGAGGGAAACGAAAGGATGAGATCGTCACTTCTTCTTCGCCCCTTCACGGTTGCGCTCGTGCTTCTTGCGATCTCGCATCCGTCGTATGCCGAGGATGACATCACGATCCCGCACTTCATCGAAGAGACCGCGGCAAGCGGGATCGACAGCATCTATGAGGGTGAGTGGGAGTTCATGGTCGGCGGAGGGGTCGCCACATTCGATTGCAACGCCGATGGTTTCCCCGATGCGCTGCTCGCGGGAGGGGCTTCGCCGGCCAGGTTCTTCAGGAACGTCAGCGCGCAAGGCGGTCCGCTCCGCTTCGTGGCGCAGGAAAGCGGGCTTGAACTGGAGGCGGTCTCGGGCGCCTATCCCCTGGACATCGATTCCGACGGGAACCGGGACGTCGTTCTGCTTCGCGTCGGGGAAAACGTGCTCATGCGCGGCCTTGGCGGTTGCCGTTTCGAGCGTGCCAACGAGGCGTGGGGGTTCGACGGGGGAGACGCGTGGTCCACCGCATTCGCCGCCACATGGGAAAGAGGCGCCGCTTTCCCGACCCTTGCGATCGGCAACTACATCGATCGCGCTCAGGAAGCGTTTCCCTGGGGCTCCTGCACGGACAACTGGCTCCACCGGCCGGCATCCGACGGCGAGCCGCGTTTCGCGGAACCTCTTCCGCTTAGACCGAGCTACTGCGCGCTGTCGATGCTGTTCACCGACTGGAACCGCTCCAGCACGCCGGATCTGCGGGTCTCGAACGACCGCGAGTACTACAAGGGCGGCCAGGAGCAGCTCTGGCGTATTCCTCCCGACGAAGCGCCGGTTCTCTACGGCGAAAAGGACGGATGGAAGCGGCTCCTGATCTGGGGCATGGGGATCGCCAGCTACGACCTCGATTTCGATGGCTATCCCGAGTATTTCCTGACCAGCATGGCCGACAACAAGCTGCAGACGCTTGCCTCGGTCGACGCCGGCAAGCCTCAACCGGTCTATGCCGACATCGCTTTTGCCAAAGGCGCCACCGCGCACCGTCCCTATATCGGGGACGACGTAAAGCCCTCCACCGCTTGGCACACACAGTTCGAGGACGTCGACAATGACGGGCTCGTCGACCTCTTCATCGCCAAAGGCAACGTGGCGGAGATGCCGGATTTCGCGGCGGAGGATCCGAACAACCTCCTGCTTCAGCAAGCCGACGGTCGGTTCAAGGAGGTCGGGGACAAAGCTGGAATGGGCAGCACTGCGATATCGCGCGGCGCCGCACTTGCGGATTTCAACCTCGACGGTCAACTCGACCTTCTGGTCGTGAATCGGTGGAAGCCGGCGCAGCTATGGCGAAACGAAGGTACCGAAGGCAACTGGGTCGGCCTTGAACTCAGGCAAGCCGGTCCCAACCGCGAAGCCATCGGCTCATGGATCGAAACCCGGCGTGGTGACAAGATCATGCGGCGGGAGATAAGCGTGGGGGGTGGGCATGCGTCCGGCCACCTTGGCTGGTGGCATCTGGGGCTGGGTGCAGATCGTCAGGCCGAATTGCGTGTCGTCTGGCCCGATGGCGAAGCCGGCGCCTGGCAGCGGGTCGAGTCTGGCCGCTTCCATATCATCGAACGGGGCCGGCCGACGGTCGTGTGGAACCCATCATAGTTCGACAGTGAGGGAGCACCCCCAGCCGGCGGCATACTTTCCTCAGACGACCTCCTTTCCCGTGCGGTTGGAAACGGTTGTTGCGCCGGCTGCGAAGATCTCGCGGTCGATGAAGGCGAGGGCACGCAGGGCGCAACCCTCCCGGATCAGCGGCATCTCGTCCGGTTCGGTCTCGAAACTGGGGAGGTCGTGGTGCTGGCCGCCGGCGGTCTTGGCGAGTGCCTCCAGCATCGGTCCCTCCACGAGATCGAAGGCAAGCGCACCTTGGCCGACGATGGCGACGGGAGCCGGGTCGATCAGGGAAAAGAGGCTGCCTAGGCCGAAGCCGATCGCCTCGCCGGCACGCCGGAAGGCTTCACGCTCCGGGCCGGGATGGTCGCGGGCGGCCTGCGCGAGCGCGAGCATCTCCTCGTCGCTAATGTCGGTCGCGTAGGCGTCTTCCTCGTTCAAGCTCTTGGCGTTGCGCCAGATCGCGTAGTTGCCGGCGTATGCCTCCACGCACCCCCGGCGCCCGCAGCGGCAGAGCGCGCCGTCGGGAATATGGTTCATGTGGCCGAACTCGGCGCCCGAGGAGGTGGTGCCCGTGAAGAGTTGCCCATTCAGCATGAGCCCCATCCCGATCCCGTGCGACAGGAGGATCGCGATGAAGTTCTCCGAATAGCGTTGCGGTCGCCTTGCGCGGAGGGCGACCGCAATCATGTTGCAGTCGTTTTCGACTGTGACGGGAATGCCGAAGGCGTCTTCCAGCAGGTCGGCGAAGGCGATGTCCGTGTGGGGGGTGATTGGCGACCACAGAAGCTTGCGCGCACCCGAATCCGTGATGCCCTGCAGGCCGAAAGCGATACGGCGGACTCGCCGTCCGCTCTTGTTCGACCGGGAAACGAGTTCGCCGATCATGACGCTGGCCGCCTCGACGAGTTCCCCCTTCGATAGCCGCAGCGTCTCCAGCCGCTTCTGCTTCGCCTCGACGATCTCGCCAGCATAGTCGATGAGGGCCGCGGAAAGCGAGTTCATCGACAGCACCACCGCCACCACCGTCGCTGCGTCCGGGTTGAGGCCGAGTGCCACCTGCGGCCGGCCCCTGCGCGCCGTGGTCGCCTCGCCGTCGCGGATCTCGCGGAGGATGTCCTCCTCGATCAGGTCGGCGGTGATGGCCGAGACCGTCGAAGCGCTGAGACCGGTCTGCGCGCAGATGTCTGTGCGGGAGAGGCGCCCGCCGCTGCGCAGCGTCGCAATCACCACCCTCCGGTTCTGCCGGCGCACGTCGTCCGACCGCGTCACCGCCGTCATCGCGGCGAATCCTCCCTGTCGCCATTAGGTTTGCAGCGCGGCATTTTGTTGTTGCACTGCAATACGTTAGGTCGATCGAGATTCATCTTGACACAGCGCAATGGGTGAGTCACTATTTTTTTCGAGCCTCGAATTAAAGGGGCTGGGCTGGCGAAAATCCCGCGCGTGGGACCGTCGGCATGTCATGTGCAACGATGCACCGGGAGGATAAGCATGAACAAGACGATGCTGGCGCTGAGCTGCGCCGTATTCAGCATTTCTTTCGCCGGCGGAGCGCTCGCCAAGGACAAGACCATCGGTGTTTCGTGGTCGAATTTCCAGGAAGAGCGTTGGAAGACCGACGAAGCTGCCATGAAGGCTGCCATCGAGGCAGCCGGCGACAAATACATCTCCGCCGACGCGCAGTCATCGGCTGCCAAGCAGCTGACGGACGTGGAAGCGCTGATCTCGCAGGGCGCCAACGCGCTCATCATCCTCGCCCAGGACGCCTCGGCGATCGGTCCCGCCGTCGAAAAAGCCGTCAACGAAGGCATTCCGGTGGTCGGCTATGACCGTCTGATCGAGAACGAGAACGCCTTTTACCTCACCTTCGACAACAAGGAAGTTGGCCGCATGCAGGCCCGCGAGGTCTTCAAGGTCCAGCCGGAAGGCAACTACGCCTTCATCAAGGGTTCCTCGTCCGATCCGAACGCGGACTTCCTTTTCTCCGGTCAGATGGAGGTTCTCAAGGAAGCCATCGACAGCGGCAAGGTCAAGAACGTCGGCGAAGCCTATACGGACGGCTGGCTCCCGGCCAACGCCCAGAAGAACATGGAGCAGATCCTGACCGCCAACAACAACGACATCGATGCGGTCGTTGCTTCGAATGACGGTACGGCCGGTGGCGTCGTGGCCGCGCTTTCGGCGCAGGGCATGGCGGGCATTCCGGTTTCCGGCCAGGATGGCGACCACGCCGCGCTGAACCGGGTCGCGCTCGGCACCCAGACCGTCTCGGTGTGGAAGGATGCGCGCGAACTCGGCAAGAACGCGGCCGAGATCGCGTCTGCGCTGGCTGACGGAACCGAGATGAGCGCCATCGCCAATGCCGTGAAGTTCACGACGCCCGGCGGCAAGGAAGTCGACGCCGTGTTCCTGACCCCGGTTCCGATCACCAAGGACAATCTGAACGTCGTCGTCGACGCTGGCTGGATTTCCAAGGAAGCCCTTTGCCAGGGCGTTGACGCCGGCAAGGTCGCCGTCTGCGACTGATCTTTGCGTTCCAACGGAATCTGCGCCGCGGTTTGACGAAAGCCGCGGCGCAGGCTTAACTACCTTCAAGAACAATCCGGACCGCCGGAGACAGCCCCAGCGGGGGAGGAAACGATGTCCGAAGCGACCTCGACGGCGCCTGCCGATCGCGCCCGCGCCAATGAACTCGGCCCCGTCGGGAGCTTCCTCAAGGCCACCGAACTCGATACGCGCATGCTCGGCATGGTGGGCGCGTTGCTCATCATCTGGCTCGGTTTCCACATTTTCTCCGGCGGCATCTTCCTGACGCCGCGCAATCTGTGGAACCTCTCGGTTCAGTCCTCTTCCATCGCGGTGATGGCCACGGGCATGGTCCTGGTCATCGTCACGCGCAACATCGACCTGTCCGTGGGCTCGATCCTCGGCTTCGTCGGGATGATCATGGGCGTGACGCAGGCAGAGGTCCTGCCGCAATATCTCGACTTCGGAAATCCGGCCATCTGGGTCATCGCCCTGGCTGCGGGCATCGTGGTCGGCGTCGTCATCGGCGGCCTGCAAGGCTACATCATCGCCTATCTCGGCGTTCCGGCATTCATCGTCACGCTCGGCGGCCTCTTGGTCTGGCGTGGTGCGGCATGGTGGGTGACCAGCGGGCGCACGGTGGCGCCGATGGACGAAACCTTCAGACTGATGGGCGGTGGCCCGGCCGGCTCGATCGGCTCGACGGCGAGCTGGATCGTCGGCATCGTCGCCTGCGTGGCGGTGGTGCTGCTCCTCTATTTCGGTCGCAACCAGCGCAAGCGGTTCCATTTCCCGCTCCGGCCGGTGTGGGCAGAGGTGTTTCTCGGCGCGGTCGCCTGCGTGGTCATTCTGGGAGCGGTGGCGGTTGCCAATTCCTACCCGTGGCCGATCGGGATCGTGCGGCGCTATGCACAGGAGAACGATCTCACCATCCCCGACGGCGGCCTGTTCATCGCCCACGGCATCGCTATCCCGGTGCTGATCGCCATCGGGGTCGGAATCGTCATGACGTTCCTGTCCACGCGCACCAGCTTCGGCCGCTACGTCTTCGCGATCGGCGGCAATCCGGAAGCCGCGGAACTGGCGGGTATCAACACGCGCTGGGTCACCATGAAGATCTTCATGCTGATGGGCGGGCTCGCGGCGATCGGCGCGGCGATCTCGACCGCGCGGCTGAACGCGGCCACCAACGCTCAGGGCACGCTCGACGAACTGCTCGTCATCGCCGCGGCGGTCATCGGCGGCACCTCTCTGGCCGGCGGTTCGGGGACGGTCGCGGGCGCCATGCTGGGGGCGGTGCTCATGCAGTCGCTGGCGACCGGCATGATCCTGCTCGGCGTCGACACGCCGCTGCAGAACATCGTGGTCGGCCTCGTGCTGGTCGTTGCCGTATGGCTCGACACGATCTACCGCCGTACGGTCCAGTAGGACGGGAGAAGCAGGATGGAACAGACCGGAACGCCGCTCGTCGAACTGAAGAACATCTCGATCGCCTTCGGCGGCATCCGCGCCGTGGACGACGCCTCGGTCGATCTCCACGCGGGCGAGGTGGTGGCACTTCTCGGCCACAACGGAGCCGGCAAGTCGACGCTGATCAAGGTCCTGTCGGGCGCCTACAAGCGCGACCATGGGGAAATCAGGGTCAATGGGGAGCCGGCTCAGATCAGCAATCCGCGCGACGCGAAGAACTACGGGATCGAGACGATCTACCAGACGCTTGCGCTGGCCGACAACGTCGACGCGGCGGCCAATCTCTTCCTCGGCCGCGAGCTGAAGACGAGGTGGGGCACGCTCGATGATGCCGCCATGGAGTCGGAGGCGCGCAAGGTCATGGGCCGCCTCAATCCGCGGTTCCAGCGCTTCAAGGATCCGGTCAAGTCGCTCTCAGGCGGGCAAAGGCAATCGGTGGCGATCGCCCGCGCCATCCTGTTCAATGCCCGCATCCTGATCATGGACGAGCCTACAGCCGCGCTCGGACCGCAGGAAACCGCGCAAGTCGGCGAATTGGTAAAACAACTGAAGGCGGACGGCATCGGCATCTTCCTGATCAGCCACGATATCCACGACGTCTTCGACCTCGCGGACCGCGTCTGCGTCATGAAGAATGGTCAGGTGGTCGGCACCGCGAACACGAGCGACGTGACCAAGGACGAGGTGCTCGGAATGATCATTCTCGGCAAGTGCCCACCGGGCGCGGTACCGGGGCCAGGCGCGATGGAGACGGATCGGGCAGCCTGAGCAGTATCTGGTGTTGTGGACGAACAAAGCGGACCCGGCAACTAGCCGGACCCGCTTCCAATCCGTAACGTCCGCCGGATGTCAGTAGCAGCGGTCGTAAACGATCGCTCCGCTTCGCGTGCGATACTGACAGCGTCCATCCGCCGTGCGGCCGATGAGATAGCCGCCGACACCGCCCGCCACAGCGCCGATGAGCGCGCCTTTAGTGCCACCCGCCGCGCCGCCGATGAGCGCGCCGCCGACGGCGCCGACGGTTCCCGCCTGCTCGGCCGTCGTGCAGGCCGTGCCGGTGAGCGAGATCGCTGCCAGCGCCGCAAAAATTGTCTTCCGCATTTTCATTTCTCTCCTGGTTTACTGCTTGGAAGTCCCATCCGGCTTCAGTCTGCCGAATTAGTTGGCCGCAAATGTGTCACGTTCGCCACGATCGTGGCGCGGCCCGGTATCGGCAAGGGCCACCATCACGTCAAGCGCCTCGACTGCGGCATGCAGGGTGCCGTCCGAAGTGATGTTCCACGCGAGTTCGGCATCTTCGGTCTCCAACGCCGGATCCACGCCCACGCACTTGAAGAACGTCGTGTCGTAGCCGTGTCCATAGATGCGCTGGGCCGAAACGAGTTCGGCCGCACAATCCTGCCGCGTCTCGAAGACGGGCACATCGGTCGGAATCTCCTCGCAGGCCTTGAGATCGCCGGAACAGCCGATCACCAGCAGCAGTGCAGCAATGTGTTCCATGACCAACTCCTTCGGAGTTCATAACGGATCGGGGCGCCGGTGGTTCCGTTTCCGACGGAAGGGGCGCCCGCCCGTCTCGAACATACGTACTAGTCGCGGGCGGTAACGCGCGCGCGCCGCGCCGGAGCGCGATCTGTATCAAACGGAAAGAATTTGCAGCTTCTTCAAGAAAAATTTGGGCTGGATGGAACCCGACCCAGTTTGCCTCGTTTTCTCCTTGGTAAAGCCCGCCGGCATGCACCCCCCATGCGCCGGCGCGCCTCGGAAGAAGACAGACCCGCCCCCCGCCAATGTCTTCTCCGCTTCATTCAAGCCGGCATCGCGCCGGCTTTCTTTTTGCCCGGAGCAAACCTGGCTATCGGATGCCGCGCCTACTCCAGTTCGAAGTTCTCGGCGGGGATGGTCAGACGGTAGGTGAGCCCGCCATCGTCGGTGGACAGCGATGCGGTCCCGTTGAGGGATGCGGGAACGACCTTCTCGAGAGCGACGCTGCCGAAGCGGCGGCCGCCGGAAAGGTTGGGCCTGGCATGGGACTGCTCCCTCCACACCAGTTCGAGCACGGAGCGGTCGTCGCGGTCGGCCGTCGTCGCGGAAATGGTGACGGCGCCATCGCCCCGGGAGAGGGCTCCGTAGCTCACGGAATTCACCGCGAGTTCGTGAAGGGCAAGGCCTACGTGCAAGGCGGCATTGGGGTTCAGGTACGGGTTCGTTCCCTCCAGCCGCACGTTTCGGACTGGATCGGCACAGAACCGGACCACCTGACCGGCAATCAGTTCGTGCAGGTCGGCGCCCCGCCAGTTGGACGAGGTCACCAGATCCTGCGAAGCGGCGAGCGACTGCAGCCGGCCGCGGAACCGCACCAGGAAATCTCCCACGGTTCCGGAGTAGCGCCCGGTCTGGGTGGCAATCGACTGGATGATGGCAAGCAGGTTCTTGGAACGGTGGCTCACCTCCCTCAGCAATGCTCGCAGGGTCTGCTCGCGCCTCTTCTGCTCGGTTATCTCCACGGCCGTGGTGACGATCCCCGCGATGGTTCCGGCCTCGTCGCGATCGGGGTCGATCCACATCTCGAACCAGCGGAAGCCGTCTTCGGCCCGAAGTTTGATCTCGATGCGTGCCTGTTCCCCCGTTTCCACGACGAGTTGCTTGGCTTCATTGAGCCGTTCCGCCTCCTGTTCCGGAAAGAGGTCCGCATCGGTAGTCCCAGGCAGAGGCACGTTCTTCCAGACGCTGGGAACGTTCTTCCACCACAGGTAGCGAAAGTCGCGATCCTGATAGAGAACCGAGATGCTGGTGTTTTCCAGGGCACGCAGCAGGTTGCGATCAAACCCCTCGGTCCCGCTGCTACCGGGACGCGTCGACGTGGCATCGGCACCGCGGGCCACGCCGTTCTCCGCTTTGGGACCCATGTTCGCCCTGTCTTGCTGACGTTATGACAGGCCAACGAGCGATGCTCGCATTACGTTCCACAAGAAAACGCCGGCTCTCGGGCAGGGCTTGAGAACTCGCGAGCGTCAATAACGGCGAAGGGGTGCAGCGCTCATCGCATTCCGGCCCAACGGTTCACCGGCCTACGTGTGCGACAACGGGTGTCGCGCGAAATACGAGCAATCCGAACATCAGTATCTGCGACATCGACGTCGAGGCCAATTTTTCGTTCGTGCCGTGCTCATGACGAAAAAGCCGCCCGGAGGCGGCTTTCGAGACTTGAGAGCGTCGCGGCGGCAGATCAGGCCGCGGCCTTTGCCTGCCGGTCGAAGAAGAGCGCCTGGCTGATCAGGGCCTTCACCATCTCCGGGTTGAAGGGCTTGGTCACCAGGAAAGCGGGCTCGGGACGCTCGCCGGTGAGCAGTCGCTCCGGGAAGGCGGTAATGAAGATGACGGGGACCGGCGTGTTGGCCAGTATCTCGTTCACCGCGTCGATCCCAGAGCTGCCGTCCGCCAGCTGGATGTCGGCGAGGACCATGCGCGGCTGGGTCTTGCGGAACAGAGCGGTTGCTTCTGCGTGAGTGCGGGCAGTGCCGACCACTCTGTGGCCCAGGCTTTCTACCATTTCCTCGATGTCCATGGCGATGAGCGGCTCATCCTCGATGATGAGGATGTCGGTCTCGACCTGACGCGAAATCTCCGTCGAGGCCTCTCTGAGTAGGGCGGCGAATTCCTCTTCGTCAACGTCGAGGATCTCGGCGGCCTCGCTGTCGCTGAAGCCTTCCACGGCGACGAGCACGAAGGCCTGCCTCGGCAGCGGCGAAATCGCCGAAAGGTTTGCCGCGGCACGGGCTTCCCATGCCGAAGACGGCGTTCCGGGGGGGACGTGTATGGCGATGGAGGAGAAGAGCTTGGCGAAGACCTTATAGAGCCCGACCTTGGGATTCGTTGCGTCCGGGAATATGCTGATATCGGCGATGATGGCTTCCAGCACCGCGCCGACCAGCGCGTCGCCGCTCGCCTGGGACCCGGAAACCGCTCGCGAGAAGCGGCGCAGATAAGGCAGATGCGGTGCAATACTTGCGGACAGGCTCATTCTCTGTAGTCTCCCTCACTCACGCCCGGACGGGAACGCCGTCACGGCATATCGCGTTTTAAACGGGCCGGCCGGAAAAAAGTTCCCGACCCGGGGAACTTTTTCAGACATCGTCCATTGTGGCCGGATATGGCGCTCGCGATTGGGAGGGCCTCGTAAAAGAAGGGGTGGCGTAAGCCGCTTGTATCGGCAGGGGTGTTAACAGGCATGACAGAGCAAAAATCGGCAGCGGCTGGGCCGAAGTCGCGCCGCGGGGATGATCCCTTGGGCGCGAATTCGGAAATCGGGAAGAAATTGCGGGAGTATTATGACGGTCTGATGGCCGACGACGTACCGGACCGCTTCACCGACCTGTTGAGTAAGCTGGAACGCGCCGAGGCGTCGAAGGACAAGGATGGGAACGCTCAATGAGCGATGCATCCACATTCAAGACCGGCCTGCTTGGGGCCATCCCGAGCCTGCGCGCTTTCGCCGTATCCCTGTCGCATAACAGCGACAAGGCTGACGACCTCGTGCAGGAAACGCTTGTGAAGGCGTGGGACAAGCAGAGCAGTTTCCAGCCGGGGACCAACCTGAAGGCCTGGCTGTTCACCATTCTGCGCAACGAATTCTATTCGCAGATGCGCAAGAGGGGCCGGGAGGTGCAGGACAGCGAAGGCACGATGACGGCGCGGCTCGCCGTTCATCCCAGCCAGCATGGCACCCTCGACCTGAAGGATTTCCGCGCGGCGCTGGACACGCTTCCGGAAGACCAGCGGGAAGCGATCATCCTGATCGGCGCCTCCGGCTTCTCTTATGAGGAAGCTGCCGAGATCTGCGGTTGCGCCGTCGGCACGATCAAGAGCCGGGTCAGCCGGGCGCGCGTGCGCCTTCAGGAAGTCCTGTCGATCGATGGTGAGGGAGAATTCGGCCCTGACGCGATAGCTTCGCAGGTTCTCGGATCAGGCGCTGCGGCTTAGTTAGCCACTCTCTATGGCGGCGATGAGCGACTGAAGAAGCTCCTCGCCGGAGTAGGGCTTGGAAACGATCGCGACACCCGGAAAGCCCGTGGCGATCTCGTTGTGTTCGCTCATCCCGGTGGCGAACACGAACGGTATGCCCCGTGCATGCAGCCTGTGGGCAAAGTCCACGGTCGAACTGCCGCCCAGCCGCAGATCCAGGATAGCGCTGTCGAACTCGTGCTGGCGAAAAGGGTCCTCTCCCAGCTGGTCGAGTGCGCGGACGATTGTCACCTTGTCCGCGCCCCAATCGAGACAGGTCTGCTCCACGTCCATGGCAATCAGGAACTCATCCTCGAGAATGAGAATCGAACGTCCCGCAAGTTGGCGTTCGGCCAATATCTGTCTCCGATAAATCTTGTGGCGAAGGCGATTTCATGCCACCGGTGGCGCGCAATGTCATTTAAATAAGACGTACAGACCGCCGCGGGGCACCGCAACGCATGCGATGCGGCTCGCATCGTCGGCCAGCGGCGGGATTGTACAGGGGTAAACGCGTGAGCGAGCAGAGGCAGCAGGCGACGAGGAGGCATACGTGCGAGCGCTGCCCGTTGCGTCCACTGCCGATATTCAGGGATTTCGCCGAGAGCGAACTCGATTTCGTCGCTTCCTTCAAGAAGGGTGAACTGACCGCGGAACGCGGCGCCTCCGTGCTGATCGAAGGCAGCCACAACGCGCACCTCTACACCGTTCTTTCGGGATGGGGCTTCCGCTACAAGATGCTGCCGGACGGTCGCCGCCAGATACTGAACTACGTCATGCCTGGCGATCTCATCGGTCTGCAGGGAACCCTGATGGGCGAGATGCAGCATTCGGTGGAGGCGCTTTCGCCGCTCCTGCTGTGCGTGTTCGAACGCAACAAGCTCGAGCAGCTCTATAAATGCCACCCGGGCCTCGCCTTCGACATCACCTGGCTTGCCGCGCGCGAGGAACAGATGCTCGACGAGAATCTGCTCAGCGTCGGCAGGCGCACGGCGCTCGAGCGGGCTGCCTTTCTGATCGCATCGCTGACCATGCGCGCCAAGGCCGTCGGACTGAACGGCAACGGCGCGGTCGGCCTGCCCATCACCCAGCAACTCGTCGCCGACACGCTCGGACTTTCCTTGGTCCACACGAACAAGACCATGCGCAAGCTCGCCGACCGGGGGCTGATCCGCTGGCGCGACCGCGGTTGCGAGGTGCTGGACCTGGAACGTTTGAGGGAAATCGCCCATTCCGAGTTTCCCGAGGAAACCAAGCGGCCGCTGGTCTGATTCCTTCGACGATCCCTCCCGCTAAGACGATCTCTCCCGCTCGAGCTGGAGGCGCAAAATGCGCCAGGCTTAGGCTGGAAGTTTCGGAATGGCGGAAGCGCAGTCGGGCCCTCTACTGGTGTTCCCGTCTCAGCCGATTCTCGCCTCCGCCTTCATCGCGAGGCCGCCCTCCGCGTTCTCCGCCCAGAGCGAGACGTTCCCGTGGGCGTCGGGCGTGGCGCCATTAACCGCCATCCGGCGCCCGTCGAAGAGCGGCGCCATCGCGCGGAAGCAGAAGGCGTCGATCCGGCTCCCCGGGCGTTCCCGGCGCACGAGGTCCAGCAGGAGCGTCGCTATCAGCGGCCCGTGAACCACGAGGCCGGGATAGCCTTCTTCATGCGCGGTGTATTCGCGGTCGTAGTGGATGCGGTGGCCATTGAAGGTAAGCGCCGAGTAACGGAAGAGGAGGACGGGGTCGGGCACGATCTCGCGCCGCCATTCCCCTGAGGCCGGGGCGGCGATGGCGCTTTTCGCGGCAGCCCCGGCGAGGCCGCGGTAGACGATGTCGTGTTCGTCGATCACCAGCGCCGGTCCGCCGGGCTCGCCGATCTCGTGGCGCACCGTCACGAAGACCAGGCTGCCCGTCTCGCCTTCCTTCTGCTTCACGTCTGCGATCAGCGACCTTCGTTCGACCTCCATCCCGACGCGGAGGTCGCCGGGAAACTTGAGCCGGCTGCCCGCCCACATGCGCCGCGGCAGTTCGTGCACGGGGGGAAGGAACCCGCCGCGCCTTGCATGGCCATCGGGGCCTAGCGCAGACTGCGGCTCGCCCGGCAGGAACATGAGCCAGTGGGCGAGGGGAGGCGCCTGATCGCCGGGCTTCAGCGGCGGATCGGTGCGGTCCAGCGTCGCGGCGAGGCGGTCCAGCGGACCGGCGACGACGATGTCGCGTCGCGTCTCAGTCCTGCCTATCCACTGCCCGTAGTCGTCCATGACCCCAGCTCGTGCTCCTGCGTGTATGCTGGCCCTTCATCGCAGCAGCGAATTCGGAAGTCCACCGGCCGCGCAACGACACCGGAGGCTTAGCGGCGGATGTTCCTCAGATCCACCCGGCGCAAGGTGGCGGTGTGTTCCTCCGGCATCCACGGGATTCCGGGGATGATGTTCGCTGCAACCGAATAGAGGACGAGCAGCACGGGGATGGCGATGAAGCCGCCGAGCGGTCCCCAGATCCATATCCAGAAGGCAATCGACAGGATCACCACGAAGGGGTTCATCGTCATGGCGCGCCCGATGGCCCTGCTGGC
>CATMOC010000031.1 GCA_950071955.1 uncultured Mesorhizobium sp.
CCGGGACATGAACACCGGGCGTCAGCTGTTCCCAGACCCGGACAGCCATGACGGCTTTTTCTACGCCGTGCTGGAGAAACCTGAACCATGAAAATCCTGATTCTCGGCGCCGGCCAGGTCGGCGGCACCCTGGCGGAAAACCTGGCAAACGAAGCCAACGACATCACCGTGGTGGACAACGACAGCGCCGAAGTGTTGGCCTATATCGGCTCGGCGCTCGAAAACCGCTACGAGGATCCGGTCGACCTACACAGGGAGACCTGGGCCGAGATCAGCAAGGGCGCCCGCGAGGGGCAGCTCTACAATCTCCAGTACGGCAATCCCTACAACGTGAACCAGTGGGAGAACCCGGCCGACTTCGAATCGCAGCTTTCGATGTTCAGGGTGAAGATCGCCTATATACAGGCCCTTCGCCTGCTGGAGCCGGTCTTCGGGCTGACGCGGGCGTCGGTCCTGCTGAACGTGCTGCCGCTGCTCGGCATCGGCTTGCTCGGGTTCTACTGGCTTCGCGAGGAAAAGGCCCTGCAGGCCTCCTTCCTGCTGGTTCCCGGACTGATGATCGCCGATCTGACGCACATGTCGACGGCGGTGACGCCGGATATCCTGATGGCGGTGCTGTCGCTGGCGGCGGTCTACTGGCTGATGAAGGGACGGGATGTTGCGGCGTGCGTGCTCCTGTTCGCCTCAGTGCTGGTGCGGCCCGACAACATCATCTTCGTCTTCGCACTCCTTCTGACGGCGCTCGTCTACGGGTGGCGCAAGCTGCCGATCGCGGTCGCGTTCGCAGCGTCCTTCATTTCCTGCGTGGCGATCGAGAAGCTCTCCGGCCATCCGGGATGGTGGCCGCACTTCTACTTCTCCTGCGTCCAGATCCAGCATTCGATGATCAACTTCTCGCCCGACTTCTCGCTGTTCGCCATGGCGCACGGCTATGTGCGCGGCCTGATGGTGTCGTTCATCGACAATGACTGGCCGGGGCTCTACGTGCTGCTCATCGCAGCCTGGGCGCTGCTGCAACGCGCCGGCAAGATGGGCGATGGGCGCGCCAATGCGCTGATGTTCGCCTTCGCCATCGGGACGCTGGGCAAGTTCGCCAGCTTCCCGCTGCCGGACGACCGGTTCTATTTCGTGTTCATCGCCGGAATGCTGTTCATCGTGCTGACACGATGGAAGCCGCGTTTCGACACTTCAACGGGAAGGCTCCCCGCATGAACGACGCCATTCGCAGTTCCCTCCGGCACGCCGCGCGCGTGGCGGTGTCTCTCGGCCTGCCGTCGGCCATCCTTCAGCGGGGTCCGGCCCTGCAAGGCACCAAGTTCCTCGCGCATGCTGCCTTCAAGGCGAGGTTCGGGCGGGGGCGTCCGTTCCGGATGGTCAACGTCGGCGCCTGCGACGGTGCGCTCTTCGACGACGTGACGCCCTGGCTGAAGCGCATCCCCGGCTCGCGCGCCGTGCTGGTCGAGCCGATTCCCTACAACCAAGTGCGGCTGCGCAAGAACTATCCGGATACCGAGCGGTTCGTCATCGAACCGGTTGCGGTCACGCGGGAGAAGGGGACCATCTCGGTCAAGACCTTCGACGCGGCCGCGCTGGAATCGGGCAAGCTGCCGATGGAGTTCATCGGCTGTTCCACCACGACGGACACGAACCTGATGTCGGGGGTCGGCGCCTGGGGCGAAACCGATACGCATTTCCAGGCCTACACGCCCTACCTGAAGGATATCGAGGTGGCGTCCGACACGCTGCAGGACGTGCTCGACCGCAACGGGGTCGACTACATCGACGCCTTCCTCGTCGATTGCGAGGGGGCGGACTGGATCGTGTTCGACCAGCTCGATCTCGAGCGTTATCGCCCCGGCATGATCAAGGTGGAACTGGGATCGCTGAGGCCCGAGGACGTCGGCCGGGTTCTCGTGAAACTGACGACGGCGGGATACCGGATCGGCATCTATTCAGAGGACGTCTGGGCCTTCGCCTGAACTCCGGCTTTCGAACTTTTTACGCGGCGCGGTCGGTTTTCCGGCCGCGCCATTTTCGTCGTCTCGCATCCTCAGTCCGCCATCGTCGCCGCGAGCGCGACCGAGGCGGCCGTTGCGGTGACCGCGAACGGGAGCCAGCCCTTGCGTTGAGCGAAATCTCCGATCGAGAAGAAGTTCAGCGGGAAGAGGTGACGGTGCGGCTCGTCCCTGGAGTGTTCGCGCGGCGCTTCCATGAAGCATTCGTCGTCGAACCACACCCAGTCGTCGGCCCAAGTCCAGCATCCGTGCTTCTTGTAGACGGAGGCGACCTGTTCGGCAAAGGCCTTGTTGCAGGGGAGACGGACGTATTCGGCCGGCTCGGAGCGGAAATAGCGCTGCGCCAGCGGCATGGCGCGGTCGGTGCAGTAGTTCGAGATCCAGAGGCGGAAGCCGATCTCGCCGCGCAGCTTATCGAGCACGCGGAAGACCTGGATGTGTTCCTCGTGGCCGTACTCGCCCCAGGGATTGTGGGTGAAGACGTTCATCTCCGGTCGCAGCTTCGGCCGCAAGGCGTCGCAGATGGCATCGAAATTCCGGCGATAGGCTGACAGCACGCTCTCTCCCGCGATCCGGTCGCGGTCATAGGCGGCGACCATCGACAGCGACTTCTTGGCCAGCCGCATGAGCGCGCGCCTGTTGGCCTCGACGCCGAGCGCCATCCCGTAATCAGTCAGTTGCGGGGACGCCCAATTGGCGCAGCCGGCCGCCCCCGATTCGTCGATCTTGAGGCAGACGACATTCTCCCGCGGATATTCCGCGAATGCCGCAATCCGGGCGGACCCGAGTTCCGGATGCGCCCAGAAATCGCAATAGACGACGATCACCTGGCCGACGTCGGCCGCGATCGAGTTGAACCAGAGGATCTCGTCGTCGGCATGCGCCGCCACGATCATCGAGTTCTCCAGAAAAGGCATCTTGCTAACGTCAGCCATGTGTCCCCCCGACAGCTGCATTATTTTCCGCCGCCCGCTCCGTCTTCGGCATCGCGCGCACGCTTGCGCCGCTCCCTCGCCTCGAAGGCGGTGCGGGCGAGGCGTCCGAGCCATGTCGGCGTTTCGAAGAGGCCGAACATCGGCGTGGCCTCGGTGCCGAAATCGGCCTTGAAGGGCTCGTCGCCGATGGTGAAGTCGAACACGCGGCCGCCCCGATCGATGACGTCGGCGATGATGCGGTCGTAGAGCACCAGCCCCGGCGAGCAGCGCGAGTACGTCTGGTAGTCGCAGCCGATCAGAAGGTAGTGGTAGGTCCCGCGCCAGCAGAGGCCGAAGACGTAGCCCGCCGGCGCGTCTCCGATGTCGAGCCGGTAGACGCCGGCGAGGCCTTCGCCCGCGCCGGCCAGCGCGGCGTCGGCATAGAAGTCGCGGACGAGATCCTCCTGGATGGGATCGCCTTCGAAGCGGCCGGCCCGCAGCGACTGGATCGCGGCCATGGCCACGCGGATATCGATTTCGGACTCCAGCCGGTGCAGCGTTGCGCCGCCCTGCTTGACGATCTGCTTCTCCGCCCGCGAAAGGCGTTGGCGCAGGGATTTTGCCGCCTTTTCCGCCTTCCACCGCGCGTGGTCGTCACCGAGTTCGGTCGCGTGCGCGGAAAAGCCGAGGAATTCCGGCTTGCCACCCAGGAGCGCCTGCCAGGCATCGGCATGTTCGCGGCGGATCGGACGGATGCGCATCACGTCGTGGGGCGGAAGAATGGAAGCAATCCGTTCGCGAAGCCCGGGCGTCGCGAGGAGCCGCGCCGCGATATCCCGGTGCAGCACCGGGCAGGCATAGTCTGAGACGCCGAGATCGGTGGTCTCGAGCAGCCGAACGCCGGTCTTCGTCCGCAGCATGAGAGGGAGGACGCCGACCAGCCGGTCATCGGGATCCCGGATGGTCACCACCGCCATGCGCCCGCGGCGCGCCGGCGCGAGCCGCGTATAGATGTGGTGGAGCCAGACCGGATGCTGGAACGGCGTCGCATCCGCTGTAGCGAACAGGTCGGCATACTCCGACTGGAGGAAATCATACTCGGAGCGAAGGTCAATGCGCCACGTGGACGGGGCAGGTGCTGCCGTTAGACTGTCGCTCCCGGGACGATCGTGCGGGCGGGGCGCTTTCGATTGGGCGGCGGCCATGTAATTCATCGTTTGCTTATAGCATGATCAATGGAGGTTTGTGTTAAAGCGGGGCGTTAACTTCGCGTTAAGCTTAATGGCGGCCGGGCCTCTGTCGGCTTGCGGCTCGACTTGACAGACATGCGTCATCTCGATGTGCGTCGGGGTCGCGTGGCTCGTCGACGATGTCGCAAACAGGCTGCAACACCGACGCCGCGCCGCCTTATAGTCCGCGCCCGGAAGACATCGGGAGTGGCGGACAATGGCAGGGTTTCCGGCAAGGGCGAAGGTCGTCATCATCGGGCTGGGCGGGATCGTGGGCGCCTCGGTGGCGCACCACCTGATCGGGCGCGGCTGGGACGACATCGTGGGCATCGACAAGTCCTCGATCCCGACCGACATCGGCTCGACTGCGCATGCGTCGGACTTCTGCTACACGACCAGCCACGACTTCCTGTCGTGCTGGACGACGCTCTACTCGATCGATTTCTACGAGAAGATGGGCCACTACGCCCGCGTCGGCGGGCTGGAGGTGGCGCGCGTCGGCGACGATGCCCGCATGGAGGAGATCAAACGCAAGGTCGCCTCGGCCAAGGCCTTCGGCACGCGCGCCCGGCTGATCGGACCGGCCGAGATCAAGGAGAAATTCCCGCTGATCGAGGAGGGTATGGTGCAGGGCGGGATGTGGGATCCCGATGCGGGGCTGGTCATCCCGCGGTCGCAGACGGTGGCGGGAAAGCTCGTCGACCAGGCGGAAGCCAGCGGAAAGCTCCGGGCTTTCGCCAATACTCCCGCGAAGTCGCTGGTGATCGAGAACGGCCGCATCAAGGGCGTCGTGACCGACCGCGGCACGATCGAGGCTGACCATGTCGTGGTCTGCGCCGGTATCTGGGGACGCCTGATCGCCGAAATGGCGGGCGAGGACCTGCCTGTGATGCCGATCGACCATCCGCTGACCTTCTTCGGGCCCTACACGGAGTTCGCCGGCACCGGCAAGGAGATCGGCTGGCCGCTCATGCGCGACCAGGGCAACTCGGCCTACATGCGCGACACCGGCGATCCGAAGACCGCCGAGGGCGGGCAGATCGAGTGGGGCTACTACGAGGAGACCAATCCGCGGCTCTGCCACCCGCGCGACATCCTGGAGAAGCACGAATCCCGCCTGTCGCCCTCGCAGCGGGACCTCGACATGGAGCAGATCATGGAGCCGCTGGAGCGGGCCATGGAGCTCACCCCGATCCTTGGCGAACTCGGCTACAACGAGAGCCATTCCTTCAACGGGCTGCTGCAGGTGACGACCGACGGCGGACCGTCCGCCGGCGAAAGCCAGAAGGCGAGGGGGCTCTGGTACGCGGTGGCCGTGTGGGTCAAGGACGGCCCGGCCATGGGCAAGCTGATTGCCGACTGGATGACCGACGGGCGCACCGAAATCGACCACCACCAGATCGACTATGCGCGCTTCTATCCGCACCAGACGAAGGAGCAGTTCATCTGGGATCGCTGCACCGAGACAGCGATGAAGGTCTACAACCCGGCCGTGCATCCGCGCGAGCCCTTCTCCAAGGGACGCGACGTGCGGCGCTCGCCCTTCTGGGAGCGCGAGAAGGCGCTCGGCGGCCATTTCATGGAGCTCGGCGGCTGGGAGCGCGCGCACGGCTATGCCGCAAACGAGCATCTGCTCGAGAAGTACGGGAACCGCGTTCCGGTGCGCACGAACGAGTGGGACAATCGCCACTTCTGGCGCGTCTCCAATGCCGAGCATCTGGAGATGAGCGAGAACGCCGGCATCGTGAACCTGTCGCACTTCGCCATGTACGACGTGGAGGGACCGGACCATGTCGAGCTGATGGAGTGGCTGTGCGCGGCGAGGATCGGCGGCGACGCCAACATCGGCAAGGGCATCTACACCCACTTCCTCGACGACGAGGGCATGGTGCGGGCGGACCTGACCGTGATCCGCATGGCCGACCGCTGCCGTGTGATCGACGGGGCGGACGCCGGTCCGCGTGACTTCCACTACATGCGCCGCGTCGCCGAGGACAAGGGCTTCGACGTCACCGTCACCGACGTCACGGAGGAATACGTCACCATCGGCATCTGGGGGCCGAATGCGCGGGCCACGCTGCAGAAGGTGGTGGAAGAGCCCGAGGCGCTGTCGCAGGAGAATTTTCCCTTCGCCGCGATCAAGCCGATCCGTATTGCCGGAAAGGACGTCACCGGCTTCCGCATCTCCTATGTGGGCGAGCAGGGCTGGGAACTGCACATGGCCTACGAGGACGGGCTTGCGGTGTGGGACGCGCTGCGCTCCACCGGCGTCATGGCCTTCGGCGTGGAGACCTACGCCAACTCGCGCCGCATGGAAAAGAGCCTGCGCCTGCAGAACGCCGACCTTCTGACCGAGTACAACCTTCTGGAAGCCGACCTGGCGCGGCCGAAGGTGAAGGAGGCGGATTTTTGCGGCAAGGCGAAGCACCTGGAATACCGCGCCCGCGACCACCAACCGGCGATGCTGTGCACGCTG
The DNA here is from genome assembly GCA_950071955.1 of uncultured Mesorhizobium sp. Classification (GTDB taxonomy): domain Bacteria; phylum Pseudomonadota; class Alphaproteobacteria; order Rhizobiales; family Rhizobiaceae; genus Aquibium; species Aquibium pacificus. Next base: position 6,635 of record CATMOC010000031.1, read on the forward strand.
GTGATGACCGACAACGTCGATTCCAATGGCGTGGCGCGCTATCCGGTCGGCATCATGCCGGTGCTCGACCCGGAGACGGGCGAGACGCTGGTCGACGAACTCGGCCGCCGCTCCTTCACCACGTCCGTCGCCTACGGGCCGACGCTGGGCAAGAACATCGCGCTTGCCTACCTGCCCTGGGCCTTTTGCCAGGAAGGCCGCAAACTGGAGGTCGAGTATTTCGGCGAGACCTATCCGGTGGAAGTGGCGGCCGTGGGCTACAGGCCGCTCTACGATCCGGAGAATCTCAAGCCGCGCAGCTGATCGCGGCGCCTATCGCGACGTCGCGAGCGTGTAGCTGGCGACGGCGAAGAAGCCGCCGAGCGCGGCCTCCACCCATCGGCGGAAGCGGAAATAGACGCGGCGCACCGGTCCGGACGACAGGAGCAGCGCATAGCCTCCGTGGCCGATGAAGGAATTGACGAAGGCGCCGGCGATGAAGATCGCGATCACGTAGGCCGGCGCGTTTCCGACGCCGCCGACGCTGGCAATTGCCAGCCAGAAGAGGATCGCCTTCGGATTGGTGATCTGGAGCGTGAAGCCGTTGAGGCCGGCCCGCCACGCGCTCACCGACCGCACCTGTCTCATGTGAAGTTCGGGCGCGTTGATGGCGTTGCGGAAGGCCTTCCAGGCCAGCCAGAGCAGATACGCCGCGCCGATGAACCGGATGGCGGTCATGAGGGTAGCCACCTCGGCGAAAATCGCCGTGATGCCGAGCACCGTCGCCGAGGCGAGGATGATCGAGCCGCAGGCGACGCCGAATGCCGTCACCACCGCCGGCAGCCGCCCCCGGCCGGTGGCGACGCCGAGGATCAGCATCACGCTCGGACCCGGCGCGAGGATGCCCATGGCCTGGATCGACCAGGCGAGAAGAAGCTGGGGAAGGTATTCGTTCATGGCGGGCACCGATGGGAAGGGAGAGAACGCCGGTGAGATCGTCCGGCAGGAGGTGATTATCCCGCTCCGGTCGCGCCGGACATGCGAAACTTGTCACCGTCCCAAGACCTGCTGACAGCATCGTGTCAGCAGACCGCGCGTGCCGGACAAAGCGATGCGCCGCGTCCTTAATCCGTTGCCAGAAAAGGCGGCAGCGGCGCCGAGTTGCCGTTCTGGCGAAACATCAGTTCGCGCGAATGTGAACGCGCATCGTCCCGCGCCGGCGGGGCGTCGCTTTCCAACGGCGGCTTTTTACCTATCATCGTCGGCGAGGGTCTTCCGGCGCAGGGCCTTGATCGCTCCGCGCCTTGCGGAACAACGCCGCCAGTGCCGAAGGCCTGCTGGATGGAGCAAGGCTGATGGACCACGATCCGAACGTCTCTTCGCCGGATGAACGCCGCCCCATCGGGCGCGCGTTGCGGGCTGCCGCGACCGGCCTCCTCTTCCTTCCGCTCGGATCCGCCGCCGCGTCCGCGCAGACCGCGACACATCCCGAGGACGATGAGGTCGTGGACGTCGAACTCGTGCTCGCGGTCGACGTGTCGCTTTCCATGTCGCCGATGGAACTGGAGATCCAGCGCGACGGATATGCCGCCGCACTCGTGCACGAGAACGTCGTCCAGGCGATCCGCGACGGCGTGCACGGCAAGATCGCGGTGACCTATTTCGAATGGGCGGGCGACTTCACGCAGCGCATCGTTGTGCCCTGGACCCGCATCGGGTCGCTGGGCGAGGCCGAGGCCTTCGTCGAGCAGATGACGGCCACGCCGCCGCGCAGCGCCCGCCGGACGTCGATCTCGGGCGGGCTCGCCTTCGCCGAGGGTCTGTTCGAGGACAACGGCTTTCGCGGCATGAAGCGGGTGATCGACATCTCCGGCGACGGGCCGAACAACCAGGGTGCCCAGGTCGACGTGACGCGCGATGGCATCGTGGAAAAGGGCATCACGATCAACGGCCTGCCGCTGATGACGCGCAGCGGCTTCTCGACCGTCTACGACGTGAAGGACCTCGACATCTATTACGAGAACTGCGTGATCGGCGGGCCGGGGGCTTTCGTCATCCCGGTCAACGACTGGTCGCAGTTTCCCGAGGCGATCCGGCGCAAGCTGGTGCTGGAACTCGCCGGCCTCGTTCCCGCGCCACGCGAAAGGAGCGGGCCGCCGGTGCAGCTGGTCGCCGCCACGGCGGACTACGACTGCCTGATCGGCGAGAAGATATGGCAGAACCGCTCGCGCATATGGGAGAATTGAGCGGAGGCTGCGCCCTGGCGCAGCTGTTCTGGCCGGTACGCCGCGTATTGCAGGTTCAAGCCGCCAGCATCTGCTTGCGGTCGTTGCGTTCCTGTTGGGGGGAGCGGGCGTAGAGTTCGCGGTAGCATTTGGAGAAGTGCGAGGCGGAGACGAAGCCGCATGCAACGGCGACCTCGACCACCGGCAGCGAGGACTGGATCAGGAGGTGGCGCGCCCGGTCGAGGCGGACCTCCAGATAGTAGCGCGCCGGGGAGCGGCCCATCTCCTGGCGGAACAGGCGCTCGATCTGGCGGCGCGAGAGGCCGACGCCATCGGCGATCTCGATCAGCGACAGGGGTTCCGAGAGGTTCGCCTCCATCAGTTCGATGATGCCGAGCACTTTCGAGTTCTGCACGCCGAGGCGGGCGCGCAGCGGCAGGCGCTGGCGGTCGGTGGGGCTGCGCACGCGGTCGGTCAGCATCTGCTCGCAGACTCGGTTGACCAGGAGTTCGTCGAAATCCTCGCCGATCAGCTTCAGCATCATGTCGAGCGAGGCCGTGCCGCCGGCGCAGGTGTAGATGTTCTGGTCGACCTCGAAGAGATCGGCGAACACGTTTGCCTTGGGAAATTTCTCCGAGAAGCCCGGGAGGTTTTCCCAGTGGATGGCGCAGCGCTTGTTCGAGAGCAGCCCGGCCGACGCCAGCACGTGGGCGCCCGTGCACAGCCCGCCAATGGCGACACCGCGATTGTATTCCTCGCGCAGCCAGGCGAAGGCCGTGCGGTTGGAATACTTCTCGACATCGATGCCGCTGCAGACCACCACCATGGACGGGCGGTCCGGACCGCCCATCTTGCGGCGTTCCTCCTCGAGCGAGGTATCGACGGCGCATTCGACGCCGTTCGAGGCGCGGACCGGCCTTCCGTCCGAACTCGCCAGCCGCCAGCGATAGGCGTCATGGCCGAGCATCCTGTTGGCGATGCGCAACGGTTCGAGGGCCGTGGCGAACGCGACCATGGTGAATTCGGGAATCAGAAAGAAGACCAGGGATCTCTTGACCGACGCTTTGGCGTTCACTTTCTGCCCCGCGAGAACCGAGTGATTGGCCGGCGATCAGATGTCGCTTTCAGAAAAAATTGTCATCCGGAATGGCCGGCACTGTCAACGGTTCGCAAGCGCGGCGGGAACAAATAAACCTTCGTTTCGAACGCGGGTGCGTGCGCAGCCACAATACCAAGGCACCCGCGGGACCGGTTCGGTCCGCGGGCGCTTCATTCCACCAGTTCCGATGTGTCGTTCTATCAGCCGAGCGTGTAGCCGAGACGGGCGGCAGCCACCGCACCGGTCTGGCCGGGCATGGTGCGGCCAAGGCGCTGGCGCTCGAGTTCCGTCCCGATGGTGGACGGACGGCGGGTGAACATGCGGGCAAGAAACTTCATGATGATCTCCATGCAAACGTGGTTTCGCGGGTCGTCCTTCGCGCAATGGAGCGGGCGGCTCGTGTGAGGCTCATATAGGCTTCGCGGTGGGGTTCGGCACCCGGAAATGCGAAGCGGAACGCATGAAATGCGACATCGCCCAATTCCGGTACTTCCGGCCGAAAAGCCTTTTGATTACAGTCGATTGATGCGTTGCATGCCGGCCGGCGCTGGCGCAATTGCGCCATCATGCGGGTCTGCTGGCCGGACATGCCGCCGGCGCGGCGTCATCCGCGTCGGCAGCATCGGTTCGGTCGGATCATGTCAGTGCCTGGACCAGTCATGGCTGACGGGGCGGCCGATCTGCGCCGTGAAGCTATCGGGCCAGCCGATATCCTTGCGCAGTTCGGCGGGCATGGCGCCGATCATTCTTTCGGTGCGTGCGATCTCGCGACGCTGCCTGTATTCGCGGGCCAGGTGGCCTATGGTTCCGATGATGGACATTGTCTTCTCCTTGATTTCGGCGGGACCGACGATCCTGCCTTTTCGATGCTTCAGTTAAGTCTTTCGTGTTTCGGTTCGACTGCGTCAGAAGCGTGGATGGTTTCGGAACGGGCGGTCGCGCTGAAACGCGGTGCGCCGTTCGAGGTGCTGCTCCGGAACGCGGTTCCCGGTGCGGGACGAGGGATCGTGGAAGCGGGTGAGGCCCTCCACGAACAGGCCATAAGCTGTGACGGGTAGCATGAGGGGGCTCCTTTCTCCTCTTCGTTTACCCTTGCGACAGCTTGACTTTGCGCCAGTCTCATAGTTCAATCAATCGAAATGGAATGATCTCATGGATCAATCAATCTGAACGGAACCCACCATGAACGCACCGCTCAATCATCCCATGCCGCTGCTCGAACTCGACGTGCTGCGCACCTTCGTGGCGATCGCCGACACGGGCTCGTTCACGGTCGCGGCCTCGGCCGTGTTCCGCACGCCGTCGGCGGTGTCGATGCAGATCAAGAAGCTGGAGGAACAGCTCGGGCGCTCCGTCTTCCGGCGCGACGCGCGCGCGGTGTCGCTGACCATCGACGGCGAGATGCTGCTTGGCTATGCGCGGCGCATGCTGGCGATCAATCGCGAGGCGGTGTCGAAATTCATCGTGCCGGACATCAGCGGCGTGGTGCGGCTGGGTTCGCCGGACGATTACGGCGAGCGTGTGCTGCCGACCGTGCTCAAGCGCTTCGCGCAGTCGCACCCCTCGATCGCGGTCGACGTCGTCATCGACCAGAGCGCCAGCCTGCGGCGGCGCCTCGAGGACAGACGGCTCGACATCACGCTGATGACCAACTCTTTCAAGACGCTCGCGCCCGACGCCGAGGTGCTGCTGACGGAGCCGATCGTATGGGCGGGCGCCAAGGGGGGATGCGCGCACATGCGCGAGCCGCTGCCGGTGTCGCTCTGGGAAGAAGGCTGCGCCTGGCGCGCGGGTGCGCTCGAGGCGCTTGGACGGGGGGGCAGGGAGTATCGGGTCGCCTACATGAGCGCCCACACGGCCGGGCAGCGCTCGGCCATCCTGGCCGACCTGGCAGTGGCGCCGCTGCCGAAATCTTTCGTGGCGGGCGACCTCGTGGTGCTGGGAGAAGAAGACGGGCTGCCCGACATCGGCTCCTATAACCTGGTCATGGTCGTAGCGCCCGATGCCTCGGCGCCGGTGCTTGCAGCGGCGGACCACATCAGGGCGACCTTCGAGGCGTTCAGGGAGACCGGGCGGTTCTGATAAGGCGCGGTCCGCCTATTCGGCGGGCAGGACCGCGACGGTTGCTGCGGCGGGAGCGCGGGCGGGTTTCGGCATCTCGTGCTTGCGCAGGAATTCGACGATGCGGTCCTTCGCTCGGCGCGCCTCGATGGTCTCGATCAGCGGCCAGACGTGGTACATGCCCTCTTCGACGACGAGTTCCACGTCGACGCCGGCCTCCAGCGCCGCCTCGGCGAAACCCATCGTACCCGAGCAGAGCAGGTCGCGCGTGCTGGTGAAGATCAGGGTCTTCGGCAGCACCGACAGGTCGCCGTAGCGCGGGCTGATGCGCCAGTCCTTCACGTCGATGCCGGCGCAGTAGATCCTGATCGCCTCCTCGCCGCCCGGCACATCGAGCCAGGGATCCTGGCAGGCCGCCTCGGTCATGGCCTCGGTTGCCGCCATGTCGAGGCCCGGGGAGATGAGGACGTGGCGGCCGGGCAGGGGCAGGCGCTTTTCCGCCGCCATCATCGTCAGCACGACAGCCATGTTGCCGCCGGCGGAATCGCCCATGAAGACAACGTCGCTCGCCCTGGTCTGGCCGAGTACGGAGCGGTAGGTCGCCATGGCCATGCGGAACATGTCGTGGAAATCATGCTCCGGGGCGAGGGGATAGATCGGCACGGTAACGCGCGCGCCGGTGCGCTCCGCGAGATCGGCGATCAGCTTCCAATGATAGCTCGTGATCTCGAAGCAGTAGGCTCCACCGTGGAAATACACGATGTGGCTCGCAGAGCGCTGCCCGGGGACGACGTCGTAGACCGGATGGCCGTCGATCTCACGCCGTGTAATCGCCACGCGGCGCGCCACCGAAGCCGGCGGCAGATGGGTCTGCCGCTGCCTCGACCGGGCAATCCAGTCGTGCAGCCCCTGGGCGCTCGCGAACCCCTTCTTGCGGGTGAGCTTCAGATAATGACCAACCAGACGGCTCTTCAGGCTCGGCATCGACATTCCGATCGCTACGGGATCAATCAAGACCCCTCCGCGGAAATCGTCAAGCCCGATCAATATCCTGGACGGCAGCCGGCTTCCGACGAAAGGCTTCCGTCAAACGACGACGGTCAGCTTCGGTTCCGGCGCGCCGCCCGTTCCTCGCGCGACCTGCGTCGCGGCGTCGCCTCGTCTCCGGCGTCGTCGCCGCGCGGGGAGTGCTCGGGCAGCGCGACCGCCGCCGCCAGGTGAGGGAACGGATCCACCTTGTTGGGCAGCGCCATGGCGTTGACGAAATGCTGCTGGAAGCGCGGCTCGAGCGCCGTCTCGATCTTGTCGATACGGCGTACCGTCGCCTCGATCTCGCGGCGGTAGTCGCGGTTGAGCAAAGCCATCAGGGCGCCCGTGCCGGCGGCGTTGCCCACCGCCTTGACCTCCGACAGGTCGCAGTCGGGAATGAGCCCCAGAACCATTGCGTATTTCGGATCGATGAAGGATCCGAATGCGCCGGCGAGCCGGATCGTGTCGACGTGGTCGACGCCGAGCTTTTCCATCAGGAGCTTGATGCCGGCATAGAGCGCGGATTTGGCGAGCTGGATGGCCCTCACATCGTTCTGCGTGACCGAGATCTCCTGCTTGCCGGCGTGGAGAAGGTAGGAATAGGTCCGGCCAGTCTGGCGGATGCGGTGTGTCCTTGCCGCCAGGCTCCCGTCGACGACGCCGTCCTCGGAGATGATGCCCGCGAGGAACATCTCCGCCACGACCTCGATGATGGCCGACGTGACCGATCACGCTGCGAGCAAGGGCGGCAAGCAGACCGAGGGGCTGTTCTTCGCCGGCTATTTCTTCCTCCAGAAGGCGATTTCGGGGATCGGGATTTTCCTTTCAGGGCTGATCCTCGGCCTCGTCGGCTTTCCCGAGAATGCCCAGCCCGGCGCGGTCGACCAGGACGTGTTGATGCGCCTCACCCTGTTCTACGCGGCCGCGCTCGTCGTATTCGGCCTGGCGGCGGCCTGGTCGTATCTGCGTTTCCCGCTGGGACCGGTGGCGGGGGTCGATCCGCAAGGTCTCGACCGCGTGATCGACGCCGCGGGCGAGGAAGTTTAACCGCTCGCTTAAATCGAGGCTTGCGCCAGCGCGCTCGCGCTTCCAAACACGCGGGCAACTTATTTCAGGAGAGGACCGACATGGATTTCCAGCCCACCGAACGCCAGCTCTACTGGCGCGACCGCGTCAAGGATTTCATCAAGCAGCACGTCCGCCCCGCCGTGCCCACCTACAAGGCGCAGGATGCCGAAGGCGACCGCTGGAAGGTCATCCCCGTGGTCGAG
>CATMOC010000032.1 GCA_950071955.1 uncultured Mesorhizobium sp.
CCCGCCGTGAACTGGAATTTTCGCACCGAGCCCGACCCGGGCCTTGCCGGCAACACGGACCACTGGCCGCGCGGAAAACTGCTCGGCGGGTCGAGTTCGATCAACGCGATGGTGTGGGTGCGCGGCGCGCGCGAGGACTATGACGAATGGCGCGACGCCGGCAATCCCGGCTGGGGATACGACGACCTGCTGCCGGTGTTCCGGAAGATCGAGCACAACGAGGCCGGCGAATGCGAGTGGCGCGGGCATGGCGGTCCGCTCCACGTCTCCGACATGCGCCGCAAGGTCGACCCGCTGACGCACCTCTTCCTCAAAGCAGCCGGTGAAGCCGGCCTACCCGCGAACGATGATTTCAACGGCGCGGTGCAGGAGGGTGCCGGCATCTACCAGATTACCACGCGGAACGGCCGGCGCATGTCCGCCGCGCGCGCCTTCCTGCGGCCCGCGATGAAGCGGCGCAACGTCCGGGTCGTGACCGATTCCCATGTCGGCCGCATCCTCTTCGAGGGGACGAGGGCGGTCGGGGTGGAATACGAGAAAAATGGGGTTACAGCGCAGGCCCGCGCGGGCCGCGAAGTGATCGTCTCCTGCGGCTCGGTCTGTTCACCGAAGCTGCTGGAACTCTCCGGCATCGGCGATCCCTCCCTGCTGTCCGGGCTCGGCATTCCCGTGGTGCAGGCAAACCGCAACGTCGGCGAGAATTTGCAGGACCATCTCGGCATCAACTACACTTGGAAGGCGAAGCGCAGGACGCTGAACCAGTTGCTGCGGCCGTGGTGGGGAAAGGCCTGGGTGGGGATGCAGTATCTGCTTCTGCGTTCCGGCCCGCTGTCGATGTCGATGAACCAGGGCGGCGGCTTCTTCCGCACCGACCCGTCGCGCAAGCGGCCGAACATGCAGCTCTATTTCCAGATCTTTTCGACCGTCATCCCGAGAGCGGGCGAGCGGCCGATCCTGACGCCGGACCCGTGGCCGGGTTTTTCCATCGGTCTCTCCAACTGCCGCCCGACCAGTCGCGGTTCCATCCACGTCCGATCGGCCGATCCCGCCGCGCCGCCGAAGATCGTGCCCAACGCGTTTTCGACGGAGGCGGACGTGGCCGAGATGCTCGACGCGGTGAAATATCTCCGCCGCCTCGCCTCGATGCCTTCTCTTGCCGCGATCATCGCCGAGGAGATGCTGCCGGGCGCTTCGGTGCAGTCGGACGAGGACCTGGTGCAGGATTTCCGAATGCGTTCCGGTACCGTCTACCATCCCGTCTCGACCTGCCGCATGGGACCCGATCCGTCCTCGTCCGTCGTCGACTCCCGTCTGCGGGTTCACGGGATCGACGGCCTGCGCGTCATCGACGCCTCGATCTTCCCCAACAACATCACCGGCAACACCAACGCCGCCGCCATCATGACCGGCTGGAAGGGCGCGGAGATCGTGCTGGAGGACCAGGGGTGAACGGGTGCGATGGCGCCATTCGACCGATCCCTTCGCGCGAGGCAAAGCCCCCTTTTAACTCTCATAGCGCCACATCTGCTCACCGTCTCGCCACGCGAGCCACTGCATCGTGCGTGGTTCGACAGGCTCACCATGAGGGACATCTGTGGAGCCCGCTCCACGAGCGGCATAGCGCCCCGAAAGTTCCTCATTGTGCGCGGTCCATAGATCTCCTTCATGGTGAGCGGTCCACAGATGTCCCTCATGGTGAGCCTGTCGAACCACGCACGATGCACGAAGCGTGACGGTGAGGGGATGCTTCGTTCCACGCATATGCCTAAGACACCAGCGGCCCACCCAGGAGGAGACAAATGAAGATTACCGACGTGAAGACATGGGTGGTGGGCAACCCGCCGCCGGGGATCGGGGGAAAGTATTTCATCTTCGTGCGGCTGACGACCGACGGCAACGTGGTCGGCTATGGCGAGGCCTACAACGCCACTTTCGGGCCGCACGTGACCGCCCGAATGATCGAGGACGTGGCGGAGCGCTACCTTGTCGGCCGCGATCCGCATGACGTCGAGGCCTTCTTCCGGCGCTGCTATTCCTCCGGCTTCACCCAGCGTCCCGACGTCTCGATGATGGGCTGCGTGTCGGCGCTGGAGATCGCCTGCTGGGACATCATCGGCAAGGAAGCGGGCAAGCCGGTCTACAAGCTCATCGGCGGGCAGGTGCACGAGACGCTGCGTACCTACACCTATCTCTATCCGCACAGCGGCAGCGTCCATACCGAGGACGTTCACGGCAGGAACGTCTACAACGATCCCGATCTGGCGGCGGCATGCGCCGCCGAATACGTCGCGCAGGGCTTCAACGCGGTGAAGCTCGATCCGGCCGGACCCTACACCGCCTATGACGGCCACCAGCCGCGGCTGGTCGACATCGACCTGTCGGCGCGGATGGTGAAGGCGATCCGCGAGGCGGTGGGGACGAAATGCGACATCCTCTTCGGCACGCACGGCCAGTTCACCGCCTCCGGCGCGCTGCGCATTGCACGGGCCATCGAGCCCTACGATCCGCTCTGGTTCGAGGAGCCGGTGCCGCCGGACATGCCCGAAGTGATGGCGCAGGTGGCGCGGCAGACGTCGATACCGATCGCGACCGGCGAGCGCCTGACGACCAAGGCCGAGTTCGCACGCGTCATCGAACACCGCGCCGCAAGCATCCTGCAGCCGGACCTGGGGCGCTCCGGCGGGATCCTGGAAACGAAGAAGATCGCGGCGATGGCCGAAGCCTACCACATCCAGGTGGCGCCGCACTGCTATTGCGGCCCGATCGTCGGCGCGGCCAACATCCAGCTCGCCGTCACGCTTCCGAACTTCCTCATCCTGGAATCGCTCAAGACCTGGGACGGCTTCCACGCCAAGCTCCTGAAGAAGAAGATCGAATGGCAGGACGGCGACGTCGTCCCCCCGAAGGAGCCGGGCATCGGCGTCGAGCTCGACGAGGCGGTCTGCGAGGCGCATCCCTATAGCGGCAAGGACCTGCACCTGCAGATGATGCAGACGCCGCTAATGCCCTAGAAGGAGGACGCGGCGGGTTCGGCACGCGGCGGAGCGGCGGCGCAAGTTCGGCGTTTCCAGGGATCGGGAATCGGCTATCATCCGCCCGCCAACAGACCGGGGAATCGCTGCAATGTCGCTCATTCAGAAACTCGGCATCGCCTACGCGGCGATGTTCTTCCTGGTGGTGGCGATCGGCTACGTGCCCGCCTTCAACGACGAGAACGGCTATCTGTTCGGCCTGTTCTCGCTGCAGTGGTACGACGACCTGCTACACGGCTTCTCGGGCGTCTGGGCACTCGCCGCCGCGATGGTCTCGCACCGCGCTTCGGTCATCTATTTCAAGCTCTTCGGCTCGGTCTACTTCTTCGACGGCGTGCTCGGGCTCGTCACCGGGTCCGGCTGCCTCGACGGAGGCATCTTCATCGACGGCTTCCGCTCTCTGAACGACATCGAACTGCCGGTGCGGTTCTTCGCCAACCTGCCGCATCTGGCGATCGGCGGCACGGCGATCCTGATCGGCTTCTGGCTGGCGAGGCGCGCCGGACGGCCGCTCGCCATGGCCTGAGGTTCTTCCTTGCTGCGTATCCTGTGGCGGATCGTCCGCGCGATCCTCATCGTCGTCGCGGTCGTCGTGGCGATCCCGGTGCTGGGTTTCGCCTACGGCTGGTTCACGACGTCGCCGCCTCCGCCGATCGCCGACACCGGCACCCCGGTTGAAGCGCCCCCGGAAACGTCGGCGGAAATCCGACGCAAAATCCCCGGCTACCAGCGGCCCGAGGAATCGACCTTCCTGACCTATCCCGAATGGTCGATCGTCTATGCCGCCCGGGAATATGCCGACTTTGTCTCGGAACGCAGCGAGAGCGATTTTCCCTACTGGAGCACCATCGGGCGCTTCTGGCAGGACTATGCCATGGTCGTGCGGGCGACCGAGGACTATCCGTTCAATTCGCAGAACCACGTGATGCTGGTCGTGATCGGCACCAGCCACACGGTCGAACACGCCATCCAGTCGGTTTGGGAGAACACCGTGGGGCGGTTGACCGAATGGGCGGCCGGCTGGGAAAAGACGCCGCAGGACGTTTACCAAGCCGAGGTGGCCGGGGAATATGCCGCCTTCCTCGACCAGACGCCGTGGTACCGCTTTCCCTATGCCGAGAAGCGCGCAGGCCTCTGGCGCCTCCCAAACGCCGACGGCATCGCGACGCTGCGCTCGCGTGAGCGCAAGCTCGCCTTCGGCCTCGCCTACACGATCAAGCAGGCCTATGCCGACCTGATCACCGCCGGACTAGCGGCCACGACCGATCCGGCATTCCTCGACATTCATGTGTGGGCGCAAGGGCCCGTGGCGGAGGCGATTGGCGGGGAACCCGATACCAAACTGGAAATGGACCTGGGCGACGCAGGCGCCGTCTTCGTGACCAGGCGGTATCAGGTGTTCACCGACATGATCCCCCGCCTGATCGAAAAGGGCATCCGGTTCGTCGAGATCGGCGGCAACGATCTCGTCTTCATCACGGTTCTTTCCAACGACGCAATCGGCATGCCGGAGGGGACGTCCGAACTCTTCGCCTATCAGGTGCCGGCCGATCCGACGCTGCGCCGCACGGGCATCGTCGCCTCGGTTCCGCGCCTGCACAAGGTGCTGCCGGCGATCATGCGCGATGGCGTCCGGCTGGAGCACGTTTACGACTACTGAAGGTTGATCGCGTAGAGGTGGTCTCATGTCGACCCTGTTGCGCAATCTCGTCCTGTTCGTGGTCGTGGCCGCGGTGATCGCCGCGGTCTCCTTCCGCACGCTAGCCGGAATGCGCGAACGGTACGATCCGGCCACGGCGGCCGGCGCGAACGCAACTTTTGCCGAGGTGCGGGGCCTGCGGATCCACTACCGCGAATGGGGGCCGAGGAAAGGCACGCCCATCCTGCTCATTCACGGCACGATGGCATGGTCGGAGACCTGGCGCGACATCGCCGCGCCGCTGGGCGAAGCCGGCTACAGGGTCATTGCCCCCGACCTTCCGCCGTTCGGCCTGTCGGACCGGCCGTCCGCCAGGAACTATTCGCGCGAAGCGCAGGCGTCGATCATCAGCGGCTTCGCCGATGCGCTCGGCCTGAAAGACTTCGTGCTCGCCGGCCACTCCTTCGGCGGAGGCGCCACACTGGAAGCAGCCTTCTCCATGCCCGAGCGCGTGCGGCAACTGGTCCTGCTCGACGTGGCGCTCGGTCTCGGGCGGGAGCCCGCCGCGCCGCCTCTCGCGGCGATGCTTCGCGCGCGCTGGCTTCGCAACCTCGCTGTCGCGAGCACATTCACCAATCCCCTAGCGATCGGACACGGACTGCGCAGCTTCGTTCGCGACAGCGCGATCGTCACCAAGGAGCGGACCACAATCTACGAATGGCCGCTCACGCTCGTCAACACGACGGACGCGGTCGGCGACTGGATGATGACCGGGCTCTACGGAGACGAGCGTGCATCGCGCGCGGCCGACCGGGCGAATTACGGCAACTTCCCGCGCCGCGTGCTCCTCGTCTGGGGGCGCGAGGACACCGTGACGCCACTTTCAGAGGGCCAGGAAATCGCCAGCCTGTTCAAGGACGCCCGGCTGGAGGTCCTCGAAGACGTCAACCACCTCCCCCAAATCGAGAAACCGGACGAGGTCGTACGGCTCGTCGTCGACTTCCTGGGAGGCTCACAGCGTCCAAAGCCGGCCAAGACGCAGCCGATCGCCTCGTCGCTGCCGTTGCGCGGGTCCGTCGCGGGTTCGCAATAGGTCAGGCGGTCTGGAAGGCACCTTCCTCCGTCACGATGGCCTGCATCGGGATGTCGTGGCCGAGCGGGTAGATGGTCGGCAGTTTCGAGAAGGCATAGCCGACACCGATCGCGAGCGGCTTCGGACGCAGGCTGGCGAGCGTGCGATCGAAATAGCCGCCGCCGTAGCCCAGACGGTAGAGGCTCGGGTCCCAGCCGACCAGCGGCGCGATTGCGATGTCCGGCACCACCGATGCTCCGTCCTCCGGATAGGGAATGTTCCAGACGCCCCGCGCCAGCCGATCACCCGGCCGCCACACGCGGAAATCCAGGGGATGCGCCTTCTCGACGACCACCGGCAGCGCGATCCTGCCGCCGCGCTCGATGAACCGTCCGGCCCAGGCGCGAAGATCGGGTTCGCCGCGGAAGGGCCAGTAGAGACTGGCGATCCGGCCTTCCGGTTCGCCGATCACCGCGTCGAGATGCGCAGCGATCCTTTCCGCCATCTCCGCCCGGTCCGCCGCCGGAATTTCCAGCCGCGACGCAATCAGGCGCTGCCTCTCCGCCTTGCGCCATCGCATCACGTCGGAACGAACCTGTCCGTCACCGTCCGCCGGGCGGAAGCCGGGCTGGAGTTCGTGCATGAAGCAGGGCGGGGAGACGTATTGTCCGCTCCCGGCCTCATCGTCCGGTCCGGCCATTCGACCATCTCCCGCATTCGTGGCCACTCAGGCTAACCGCCCGCCCGATCGCCCGTATCCCCGGAAGCGACGTTCCGCATCGCATGTCCGCCCTGGAGCGGCCGGCAGAGTTCGGCGACCGTCGAACGGAGCCTGTCGATGCCGCCGGGTCGCCAGCCAAGCGCCGCCAGCCGCTCCGTCGCCATCACGTTGAGCGACGTGGCATCCGCCCGCTCGGGCAGCGAAGACGCCACGCCCGTGACGTCGCGCACCAAGGAGAGGAGGTCGTGCCGGTCGAGCACGAGGTCCGAGACGTTGAAGAGTTTTCCGCAAACATCTTCCGGTGGCGCCGCCAGGACGAGCCGCACCGCGTTGGCGACGTCCTCGCCATGCACCTCGGTGGCGACGCGTGGCGGTATGGGCGCTCCCGCGGCGAAGTCGCGGAAGATCGCCGACCATTTGTGTTCGCGACCCGGTCCCGCCGGGCCGTAGACCCCCGTGACGCGCAGGCTCGTGCCGCAGAAGCGATCGGGGTCGGACAGTTCGCGCAACGCCAGTTCACCCCCGAGCTTCACCTCGCCGTAGAGCGTGTCGGGATGCGGCTCCATGTCCTCGGCCAGAAGGGTACCCGGCGTCTGGCGGCCGTAGACGGCGCGGCTCGACAGGAAGACGCAGCGTCGGACACCGGCCTCCCTGGCGGCGGAATATAGCGCCAGCGTGCCGTCGAGATTGCAGCGGCGGAAGCCTTCCGGGTCGTCCCCCTCCCCGCCCCGGAACCGCGCGGCGATGTGGTGGAAGCCGGCATGGACGAAGCCATCCACACCTTCGAAGATGGCGGGGTCCGGCGTCGGACGGTCGAGCGAGCCCTCGACGAATTCGACCGCGCCGCTGAAGAACCCTGCCGGCGGCGGCGACCGGCCCATGACGCGCACGCCATGACCCGCGGCCAGCAAGGCCTCGACGATGAATCGTCCGACGAAGCCGGTACCGCCGGAAACGAGTGTGCATGGCGGCATGACACTCACGCGGGGCTGCCGTCCGGCTTCGCCAGGCTCGACAGCACAGGGATCGGTTCGCCCCGATAGAAGGCCTGCCACAGTTCGATCAGAGGACACAGCCTTGCGGCCTTGGCGTTTTCCGCCTCCCAGGGCTTTTCGTACTGGTAGTGGATCACCCGCACCGAACCCCAGTCCCAAAGTTCCGGCAGGTTGAACCACACGTACTGGAGCATGTTGTCGAAGACCGGCAGGCCGTGCCAGTCGGGGAAGTAGTCTTGGAGAAACGTCTGATCCGTGCGCCGCCAGAAGGCGTCCGGCACATCCAGCCGCGCCAGCATGTCCGCAAAGGTCGCGCGCGAGGGCCTCGCGACGAAGACGCCGGAGTTCAGCCTGTGGAAATCCGACAGGCTCTCGTAGACGTTCGGTGCCGCCGAGAATTCGGGATAGGCGAAGAGACGATCGATGTTGCGCAGCACGATCGCGTCGGCGTCGATGAACACGACCTTCTCATATTCCTCCATCTCCCACAGCCGCAGCTTGACGAAATTGTCGAGCGGCGTGTGGAAATCCGGCTTTCTTCCCCTGGCGAACGGCGCGTCTGCATGCAGCCGCGCACGCTGGTGGCGCTCGTTGAAGGCGTCGGAGGTGGGAAGGAGGTCGGCGGGAACGAGCCGCGCGCCGAGGCCGGCCATCGGCGCCAGCGATTCGGGGCCCACACCGCCCGTGTGCATGACGACGATGTCGGCCGCCGTTCCGCTCAGCCTCAGCGACCGCACGAGCGCGAGCGCGCCCAGGGCGTAGTCGGCATTGGTGACGAGCGTCGCGAAGGCATGGCGGCTGTCGGGCATTCCGAATTCTCCAAGAACCTCAATGTTAGCAGCGGTCGACGGCGACGACGATGACGACGGGGGCAGGATGCGACGCTTGGCCACAATTCCTCCCGCCTTCGAACCAATTCCGGTCGCCATCGAAGAGTAGCACTCCTTCGATCGAACGATTCGGAGATGTGTCGTGCTGAAGTCGGCCCTGATTGCAATGACGGTGATGGGGTGCGACTGCGATGCGCAGGTATGCATCCCGCTCGACGGTCCCTCCGGCCAGTTCGCCTCGGTGGAAGAATGCGAATCGGCGCTCGTGGCTCTCGTACAATCCGGTAACGAGGCGTATCCGCTGCTCAAGGCGGAGTGCAAGGCATCGGGAGCGGCATCCGGGCAACTCGTAGCGGATGCCGCCGACGCGCCCGAACCCCTCGAAAATCCTGCTGAAGCCGGCCGTTCCTCCACGAGCGGCACGCTGGTCGGGCAAGGGATCGAGTATGCCGGACAGGCGGGAAGCTATCTCCTCTATAGGACGAGCGACGGCTTCGTTGCCGTCCGCAGCGGGCTCGGCCGGGCATACGGTATGGCATCCCGGTCGGCGAGCGGCGCGGCATCGTGGATCGTCGGCAGCCTGCCGGTCACGTTGCCGTTCTGACGCACTCCGTCCGCAGACGCCGTGGATCATCGGAAACGCATTGCATGCGGCGCACGCCGATTGCATATGATGGCATTCCGACGGCGGCTTCTGCCGCGCATCGCGGCAGACAGGCTCGGCGGGATTGGCATCCGGGCATCGGACGAGGGAGATTTCCGCAGGTGCGGCAACCGGAATTCCTCCGGCATACGCTTGCAGCGCCAAGAACGCTGCAATTTCACCTGATCGCTTTCGCGGCGATCCTGGTGCTGCCGCTTTTCGTCATCGCGGTGACCGGCCTGTTGTGGTTTTCCCGCTCGGAACTCGCGTCCAACGAGGCGCGGCTCCAGAGGATGGCCTTCGACGTCTCCGCGTCGATCGACAGGGACGTCACCAGCTGGCTGACCGTGCTGGAGACGCTGGAAACCTCTGAATTGCTGCAAGAGGATCGCCTGCAGGCGTTCCACGCCCGTGCAAGAGCTGCGCTCCGCAACCGCGACGTCCATGTCATCCTGCTGGACACGGACTTCAACCAGTTGCTCAACACGCGCGTACCCTTCGGGACGCCGCTTCCGAAGACGGCGGACACTCGCAGCGCCGAGATCGTCGCCAAATCCCGAAAATCCTACGTATCCGACGCGTTCGTCGGAACCGTGTCGGGCGAAAGGGTCGTGAACGTCGAGATCCCCGTCATACGAGACGGCGAATTTCGCAACATCCTCCTGATCACCTTCAGCGTCGACCGGATCGGCGAAATCATCTCGCAGCAGCAGCTGGGGACGGACTGGAACGTGATCGTATCCGACCGCAAAGGCGAGGTCATCGCGCAGGACCCGCCGGCGGCACTGTCGGCCGAGCCGCCCGCCCTCGACGAAAATGGCGGACAGGGCAGCGGCGTGGTCAGTCAGACCGGCGAGGCCGACGAATGGGTGGAGGGCTATCGCTGGTCGCCAGTGACCGGATGGCGAACCTCCGTGCGCGTTCCCCGCGCCACGCTCGACGCGCCTTTCTGGAACAGTCTGTATGGTCTGGCCGTACTGGCGCTGCTGGCCAGTCTGGTGACGGCCGGCCTCGCCACCTTCCTCACGCGGCGGATGTCGCGTTCCATGTCCAAGTTGCGGCTCGCCGCCGGGGATCTCGCCGCCGGGCGCGCGATCGAGGCGGCACGCCAGCCGATCGCCGAAGTGAACGTAGTCCTCGACGCGGTCCGCAAGGCCGCCAGCGTCATCAGCGAGCGGACCGAAGCCTTGCAGGCGAGCGAGGAACAGTCGCGCGAGCAGGTCGAGCAGATCAAGATGCTCATGGGCGAACTCGCCCACCGCAACAAGAACATCATGGCCGTTCTGCAGGCCATCGCGCGCCAGATCAGCCGCCGAAGCAACTCGCTGGAAGAATTCCAGACGAGCTTCGACAGCCGCATCGGCGCTCTCGTGCGCTCCAATGACCTCCTTTTCGGATCGGCGGGCGCGAAGGGGCAGTTGCGGGAACTGGTTCGGCGGCAACTGGCGCCATTCATCGAAGGAGAGCCGGATCGCATCGAAATGCTGGGCCCGGACCTCGCGTTGAGATCTGAAGCCATCCAGAGCCTGGGCCTGGCCTTCCATGAACTGGCGACGAACGCCACCAAGTACGGCGCGTTGAGCAACGCCACCGGAAAGGTGGTCGTCTCTTGGCAGAGATCGGGTGCGGACGGAATCGACCTCACCTGGCGCGAGCAAGGCGGTCCTCCGGTCACCGAACCCACCGGCTCGGGGTTCGGCAAGGTCGTGATCGAGCGCCTCACCGGCCAGAACCTGAATGGCGAGGTGGAATACCTGTTCCACCCTGCGGGCGTGGTCTGGCGGCTGACCGCGTCCGGCGTGGTCGCGTCCGTGGCGGAGGAAATCGCGGCGCGACGGCCGGCGGCCGCAGTCGGCGCCTGAGCCTGAAGCGCGTCGCGATCTTTCAGATTCGCTCCCTGCGCTTCAGGTGTCTGCGCATCTCCTTTGTCTGAAACCGGTTCCCACTTTCGGCGGACAGACTTCAGGCGGGGCCCGGCAGCGGCGCATCGCCCGCCATCGATTTCAGCACGCGGTAGAACGTCGAGGTAAAGAGCTCACCCGGGTCGTATTGCCGCTTGGTGTTCAGGAAAAGCGGAACTTCGGGGTAGCTTTCGAGAAGCTGCTGCGCCGTGTAGTGCGGCTGATACGGCAGGAAGAACCGGCCCCGGTGCAGCAAGGTGAGGTCGATCAGGTCGCGGGTCAGCTTCCGCATGCTCGCGTTCCCCGCCTCGTCGGTGCCCTGGTTGATGTAGAGCACCAGCGAGAACGCGGGCTCGACCGCATAGGGCAGCGCGATCTCCTCGGCGTCCACGACGCGGATGGAGGCGTTGAGCACTGGTAGATCCTGGTTGCGCAGGATCTCGCGGGCGGCGCCGATGAAGGAGAGATATTCGCTGCGCGGCACGAAATACTCGTGCAGGATGTCAGTCTCGCCGCCGAGATCGTTGAAGAGGTACGGCACGGAATCGTGCATGGGATCGTTGCGCGAGACCAGGCAGGCCTCGCCCTCCCCCATCGCCTGCGTGCGGGGAACCGTGCAGGATTCGAACTCCGGCTCGAGGTTCTTCTCGGCGAACCATTTCAGCCGCTGGAACAGGCCGCCCTGCTTGGCTAGGTTCATGATCAGGCGCTTGACCGCGACGGCGCCCGGCTCCGCGAGCGGCGGCATGTCGGCCGGAACCGCGTCCGTCGTCTTGTCGTAGCGGTAGACGATCATGTCCTCGAGGAAGTTGCCCGGCGCGGTCGAGAGGTGCCCGTAGAACAGGGATGGCCCGTCGTCGGCGCCGATCTCATTCGTGAAGACCTGCGGGAATTCCTCGGATCGGATGATGGACCGGGACGTGCGGTAGACCGCGTTCGGCACGATCTCGAGCGTCGCAGCGAGGATGACGCCGAACAGGCCGTAGCCGCCCACCAAATGCCTGAAGAGGTCAGCGTTTTCCGTCGGCGAGACGTTCACGACGCTGCCGTCGGCAAGCATCACCCGCATGGAACGGATGCTTCCCGCGATCGATCCGGCGCGGTGGTCCATGCCGTGCGCGTTCACCGAAATCGATCCGCCGACGGAAAAGATATCCGTCGACTGCATGGCCTTCACCGCGAAGCGCGGATGGATGAGATTCTGGATCTCGTGCCAGGTGGCGCCGGGCTGAACCGTGACGGTGCGTGCCTTCTCGTCGAGTTCGATGCGATCGAAGCCCATCATGTCGAGGACGAGCGCGTGGTCGTCGAAGGCGTGGCCGCCCATGGAATGGCGTACCGCCGCCATCGAGACCTTCAGGCCGTTGTCGCGCGCGAAGGCGAGCGCCCGCGCGACGTGTCCTTCCTCCGTCACGCCCACCACGCCGTAGACGGGGGTGCGCGACAGGGCGCTGGCGTCGTTCAGTTCGCCGCCCTTGGCAAGCCATGGCAGTTCGGGATCGTGCGGCGGCAGGCCCTTGGACGGCGGGCTGGCGAGGCTCATCCCGTCGGCATCCGCGATGCGGCCGGCGTCCTTGGGTCCCGACGGATCACGCGCCAGGCGCGCCAGCGTAGATCCAGCCCAGGTGAGCCCGCCGGCGGCGATCGCGCCGCCAAGCAGCAACCGCCGCGAGATTCGGAAGCGTTTCCCGTCGTGCGCCATCGTCCCTCCGGCCTTCCAGTCTGGCGAATCCTTCTGGGGACGGACTGTATCCGGCGCGTGGCGGCATGAAAACGGAATGAAACGGAGCCAGATCGAAAGAACGGACGATCGCACGGCGACGAGGGGCAAAAAGCGTCCGCCGGTGCCGCGAAGGGGCACCGGCGCGGCCAGCGACCATAGGGGTGGGGTTGAGCGCTGGCCGCGCACCACACGACTGGAAGCTTTCGCTCGTCAGGCCACGTGGATACCGGGAACCGATACGCCGGTGGGGGCGATTTACTCGATCCGCACCCAAAAATGGCGGATTTCGACAGGCGGCGCGATTACGTGATTACGGAATGCCGTGGCGTCATTTTGCGATTGCCACCTCCGACCGGAAACGCAGGGCTTCTCCCCGAAAAATTTCCGCCGCAGAATGGGCCGATGAGGGAACTTCTCCTGCTGCGCCACGCCAAATCCGCCTGGGGCGACCCCGGGCTTGCCGATTTCGACCGTCCGCTGGCCAATCGCGGAAAGAAGGCGGCGCCGATGGTGGGAAGACTGCTGGCCGAGCGCGGCTGGGTTCCCGACCTCGCCACCGTCTCGCCGGCGAAGCGGACGCGACAGACCTGGGAATACGTCGCGGGTGAACTGGCCGCGATTCCTCCCGTGCGATTCGCGGAGGAACTCTACGAGGCGACCGCCGAGACGATCCTGTCGGTCGTGAGGCGAGCCCCCGCGAAGACTGGCCGCCTCCTTGTCGTCGCACACAATCCGGGGCTGGAAGACCTGGCCGCGTTGCTTGCGGGCCCGGGCAACGATCCCGACGCGCTGGCGCGGATGCGCGAGAAGTTTCCGACGGGGGCGCTGGCGCGGTTCGCTTTCGAGGGCGACTGGCCTGAACTTTCCGCCGGCGGTGCCATCCTGGCCGGCTTTCTCACGCCGAAGGAACTTGCGGGCCGAGTCGGCGGGCCCTCCTCCTGACACCCTCCTGTCAGCAGGTGGCGCGGCATTCCCGCTCGCGGCGAACGCGCCCTTTCCATTCCCGCCGACACTCTCCATATTCGGGCGATGGCCCGATCCCCTGAGAAGAAGAGTCTGCCCCGCGCGGACAACGACCAGCGTGACCGCGCCGCGCCGAAGCGGCGCAGCCCACTCACCGACTTCATGGACGCCTCCGAGCCGCTTCACCCGGGCGGCTTCGAGGAGGCGCCGCAGCCGGAGCTGACCGGGGCGCCCTTCTCCGGCTCGGTGTCGGACTGGGCGCGCGAGATGGAGCGTGCGGCGGAAGCGGAGACACGCGCCGCGGAGACGCGGGAGATCCGCTCCAAGGCCGGCAAGCACCGGGTGCAGGTCGCCATCGACGCGGAAAAGGAAGCCGCCCGCAAGCCGGCGAAGAAGATCCCCGAACGCTCCTCCGCCCCGACCAAGACGGCGCGCGGCACCTCGATGGGCGGCGCGGCGACGGCGAAGGAGCGCGCGGCCGCCGGCCTGAACCCCGTGGCCGGCATGGACATCTCTCTGGAGGATGCGGGCTCGCTGTCCAACGACGGCGTGACCGCCACGGTCGCGGCCCTGTCCGCGCTGATCGAGAGCGGCAATCCGCTGCACAAGAACGGCCAGCTCTGGACGCCGCACCGGCCGGCGCGGCCGGACAAATCCGAGGGCGGCATCGCGATCCAGATGAAGTCCGACTAC
>CATMOC010000033.1 GCA_950071955.1 uncultured Mesorhizobium sp.
CTCGAACGCGACCGTCAGCACGCGCGCCTGGACGCGCGACTGGATCAGGTGCGTGGCCACCACCGCCGTCGAGCCGCCCACGCTGCCGGCCGTGTGCACGCGCATGATCGGCTTGCCCGTGGCACCGAGAGCGTCCGCGAGGTAGAGCCCGGGCATCATGATGCCTGAAAACAAACTGCCGACCGGCAGCGAGGCGATCGGCGCCAGCACGATGACGGTGATCGAGGGCGGAATGATGGTGCCCAGCGATCCGCCGGCGCAGATCGTGCCGGAGATCAGTTCCTTCGAATAGTTGTACTTGAGCATCGCCGGAATCGCGAGCAGCCCGATGACCGTCTCGGTTGCGCCGGCCACGCCCGTGGAGGCGGCGAAGATCGTGCTCATCACGATGGTGCCGATCGCGAGGCCGCCGGGCAGCTTGCGCGTCCAGATATGCACCGCGTCATAAAGGCGTTCGGCGATCCCCGAGCGCTGCAGCAGCGCGCCCATCAGGATGAACAGCGGAATGGCGCCCAGGACGTAGTTGGACCCCACTTCGTTCACCTTGGAGACCATCAGCGAGACGATCTTTTCGCCGAAGCGGAGGTAGCCGAAGACGAGGCTCACGCCCAGCATCGAGAACGCGATCGGGAAGCCGAGCGCGATCAGGAGGAAGAGCGTCGGAAACATCCAGATGCCGAGAAAGGTCATATCAGGCCGGCCTCGGCATTTTCGGTGTCTTGCGCTTCACCGGTGACGAGCGTGCGCACGCAACGGATCACTTCGACGAGCGCCTGAAGGGACAGAATCGCGAACCCCGTGAACAGCACCGCTCGGAGCGGCCAGACGACCGGGTTCCAGGACGACACGCCGCTGACTTCGCCCGAGCGGTAGGCGCGAAGCGCGTACTGGAACATACCGCTGCTGACGGCGACCGCGCAGGGAAGGAAGATCGTGTAGCCGACGAGGTCCACGACGGCACGCCAGCGCGGCCTCAGGCTGCCGTAGATGAAATCGACGTTGACGTGCTGGCGGTACTTGAGCGCGTAGGCGAAGCCGAGCGAGAAGATGCCCGACATCATCATGTAGCTCAGTTCGAAAGCCCAGATCGTCGGCGCGCCGAAAAGGTGCCTGCTCAGGACTTCGTAGACCATGGCGACCACGAGCGGCACCATCAGTGCCGCGCCGACCACCGCGGCAATGTCGCTCAATCGTTCCAGTTTGCTCAGCACAGGCGTCGAACCATTTCGAGGGTCAGTGACTGTCGGCGGCTCGGGCGTGGCCGGGGCCGGTCACCGGCTGTGTCTCCGATGACCGGCCCCCGGTTTCGCTCGTGTGCGGCTCAGTCCCGCGTCTGCCCGATCGGCAGGCGGAATTCACCCCACACCGCCATGTGCTTCTGGGTCTCGCGCTGGCTGTCGTAGGCCTTCTTGAACCACTCGTTGGTCGCCGCCTGCTTCTCCGCCCAGGCGAAGGACGCTTCCTTGGCCTTGGCGATGAAGGAGGGATCGAGCTCAACGAATTCGACGCCCTTGGTCTCGTGCAGCTTGCGCCAGGCGTCGATGTCGTTGTCACCGTAGGCCAGGAAGCTCTCGTAGGTGTTCAGCTTGCCGGCGAGCTTGATCGCTTCCTTGTCGTGATCGGAGAGCGTTTCCCATGCGTCCTTGTTGAACATGCATTCGTTGAAGCTGGCCGGCTGATGAATGCCCGGAACGATGATGTAGGGTGCGATGGTGTGGAAGCCGGCGGTCAGGTTGATCCCGGGGCCACCCCATTCGACCGCGTCCACGACCTTGCGTTCCAGCGCGTCGAAGACTTCCGGTCCGGGCAGCACGACCGTGGTCGCGCCGAGTTCGGTGGCGATCTCGGCCCATGCGCCCGAGGTGCGCATGCGCAGTCCTTGGAAATCCTCCAGCGTGCGCACGGGCTTGTGCGAGTGCAGGAAAATCTCGGTCTCGACGATGTTGCAGGGGATCGAGACGACGCCGAACTTCTCCATGCGCCATTCGGCCAGCAGCTCCTCGCCGCCGCCCTTGTAGAGCCAGAACATGTATTCTTCCGGCGTCAGGCCGCCCGACCAGCCGGCAAACACGACGCCCGCCTTGTCGATGCCGATGTCGTAGGCCATCCAGTTGAGGCCGACTTCGGCGAGACCGTTCTGAACCGTCTCGGTGACCTTCAGCGCCGGGCCGACCATCCCGGGAGCGGCCACGTCGATCTTGACGCGACCTTCAGTCAGGAATTCGACGCGTTGCGCGAAATTCTTCGCGCCGACTTCCATCCAGATGCCCCCGGCATGCGCCGCCAGCGTCCACTGCACGTTTTCGGCGTGGGCCGTCGTCGCTGCCGCCGAGAACCCGAGAACGAAAGTCGCGGCCGTCGTCAGCGCGCGGACCAATGATCCATGTTTGAAGTCGCCCATGTTGCCATTCCTCCCTTGAAAAGCAAACGCTAGGGTGGAAAGTCAGGTGGGGCAAATACCCGAACATCCTCCCAGGATGCCCAAGCTGCATACTAGGAAATGAGGCTCCGGATCAGCGATCCGCATCGAGACAAGGGCCCAGGCTCGGATGGTGTCTCGAAGAACGGCGGCCGGGCCAGCACGCGCGGGAGTGGATCGGTCAGCCCGCGACTTCCCGGCACAACGCCCGAACCGGGGCGCCGTCCGATCCCTCGATGTTCAGCGCGTTGAACAGGAACTCCACCCGCCGCCCGGCCAACGTCCCGTGGCCACGAAGGTGCTCGCAGATCAGGATGCCGCGGCTCAACAGGGCCCGATGGACGGGCCAATTGAAACCTTCCGGGCGAAGATCGTAGACGAGGTCCGGCGTGGCATAGTCGCAGGCGAAGAGCTTGATCCTGCGCTCGACCAGCCACTGCGCGGCTTCGACGGACAGGCTCGGGTGGCGGTCATAGGCCGGGGTGCCGAAGCGCCTGTCCCAGCCCGTGTCGATCGCCAGGATGTCGCCCTCGCGCAATCCAGGGGACATCCCGGTCAGGCGGTCGAGCGCGATGACTTCCTCGGGTTCGCAGGGGACCGACCAGACGACGCCCGCGCCGTGCAGTCGGTCGAGCGGAATGTCCTCGAAGGCCGGACCGTCGAGATAGTAGTGCCTCGGCGAATCGATATGCGTCCCGGCATGCACCACCATCTTCAGTTCGGTGACGTTGAAGGGATGGTCCGGCATCTCGCGGACCCGGCGGAAGGAGGGCTTGTCGAAGATCGACGCGCAGGGCATTCCCGGCTCCACGCGGTAGGACAGATCGATCCACGGTCCGGCTGGCAGCCCCGGCTGGGGCGCCACGAACTCGTTCCAGCCCAGCCAGCCGGTGCCCGGCTGCACCGCTTCACACATGATGGCCTCCCTGAGAAAATTCGGCGGACGGCCCGCCGCGAAAACCTGCCGTCAGTCGCGCGCGATCGCGCTCTTCAACGCCGACCGCACTGCCCTCAAGGAGAGGTTCTCGGACAGCGAGGAGATGAATTCCAGCACGTAGGGCCGGATGTAGCTCGTCGGGCGCAGCGTGATGGTCGTGGTGCTGGGCGGAAACAGGTGGCTGGCGTCGCGCGCTTCCAGGCCGATGTCCTGCGCCGGGTTGTAGGCGACGTTGGTCAGGATCGCGAGCCCGAGATCGAGCAGCGCGTAGGTCTTGGAGACGTCCGCGTCGATGGCGCTCAGCGCGAACCTCGGTGTGCAGCCGGCGCGTTGGAACGCCTCCATCACCTTCCACCGGCCGCTGTAGCGGGTGTCGTAGGCGATGAGCGGATGGGCGGCGAGGTTCTCGTAGGTGAGCTCCGGCTCCGAGAAGATCGAGTGCCCGCTGGGGCCGACCACGATGCGATGGATCTCGTTTCCCTGCAGGCGGAGCAATTCGGGAAAGTTGCGCTGGGTTTCCGGACCGACCGAGAAATCGGCCTCGCCGTCCTCGACCATGGCGCAGATCGTTTCGGGATCGCCCTGCTTGAGGATCAGCTCCACCTTCGGATACCGCTTGATGAAGCTCGCCACGATGTTGGGCAGCACGTAGCGCGCCTGCGTGTGGGTCGTGGCAATCACCATCTGGCCCTGGTCGAGCGCCTCCAGATCCATCTTGAGGGAGCGCAGCGTGGCGACGTCGGCCGTCACCCGCTTGGCGATCGCCAGCACGTGCTCGCCGGGCTCGGTCAGCCCGATGATGCGGTTGCGCGTGCGGCGGAAGATGTCGACGCCGAGCTCCCCCTCGAGCACCTGGATCTGGCGGCTGACGCCCGGCTGGGAGGTGTTCAGCGCCTCCGCCGCCGCGGACAGGTGATTGCCCTGTTTGGCGATCTCGGCGACGTATCTGAGCTGCTGCAACTTCATCTGGGTATAACATCAGCAAATCCAAGAATGTCAACTCGTTCTTTGTATGCATACTCGGAGGCCCGTAAGTGTCACCGTCGACAGAGTTCGAGACGGGGAAGAGCGCCTTTATGTCCGAGGACGCCAGGTACGACGTGATCGTGGTCGGTGGGGGAAATGCGGCGCTCTGCGCCGCCATATCGGCCCGAAACGCGGGCGGCAGCGTGCTGCTCCTGGAGCGGGCGCCGGAGGAGGAACGCGGCGGCAACAGCACCTTCACCGACGGCAAGTTCCGCGCGGTCTACAACGGGCTGGAGGACGTCAAGGCCCTGGTGCCGGACCTGACGCAAGCGGAGATCGATACCACCGATTTCGGCGAATACACCGAGAACGACTTCTTCGACGACATGGCCCGCATCACCCAGATGCGGACCGACCCGGACCTGTGCGAAATCCTCGTGCGCAGCAGCCGCGACGCCCTGTTCTGGCTGAAGGAGCAGGGCATCCGCTTCATGGCCAACTACGGCCGCCAGGCCTACAAGGTGGACGGCCGCTTCAAGTTCTGGGGCGGCACCACGCTGGTCGTCTCCGCCGGGGGACCCGGGCTGGTCGACGGCCTCTACACGCGCGCGGAGAAACTCGGCGTCGAGATCCGCTACGAGGCGGCGGTGAAAAGCCTCGTCCACGAGGACGGGCGCGGGGTCACCGGCGTGCGCGTCTTCGTGGATGGAGAGATGAAGACGGTGCGCTCGAAGGCCGTTGTGCTGGCCTGCGGCGGCTTCGAGGCGAACGCCGAATGGCGCGCCAAGTATCTCGGGCCGGGCTGGGATCTCGCCAAGGTGCGCGGGAGCCGCTTCAACACAGGCGACGGGCTGGCCATGGCGCTGCAGATCGGCGCGCAGCCGACCGGCCACTGGTCGGGATGCCATGCCACGGCCTGGGAACGCTACGCCGCCGACTTCGGCAATTCCTCCGATACCATCCAGTACCAGCGCCACAGCTACACGTTCGGCATCGTCGTGAACAAGAACGGCGAGCGGTTCATCGACGAGGGTGCCGACTTCCGCAACTACACCTATGCCAAATATGGCCAGGAGGTGCTGAGGCAGCCCGAGCAGGTCGCCTGGCAGATCTACGACGGCAAGGTGCTGCATCTCCTGACCGACGAGTATCGCTCACGGCTCGTCACCAAGGTCAGCGCGGACACGATCGAGGGCCTGGTCGAACAGCTCGACGAGGTGAACCGCGAGCGTCTGCTCCACACGATCGAAACCTACAATGCTGCGGTGGATACGAGCGTGCCGTTCGATGCCAACAACCTCGACGGCCGCGCCGCCAGGGGACTGCCGGTGCCTCGTTCCAACTGGGCGAACCCCCTCGATACCGCTCCGTTCGAAGCCTACGCCGTCACCTGCGGCATCACCTTCACGTTCGGCGGCCTGAAGATCGACCTGAAGGGCCAGGTGCTGGACACGGACGGACGGCCGATACGGGGTCTGTTCGCCGCCGGCGAGATGGTGGGCGGCATCTTCTACCACAACTATCCGGGCGCCAGCGGCCTCACCAGCGGGACGGTCTTCGGCCGGCTGGCGGGCGCAAGTGCGGCCGCGGCCGCTCTGGCGGGATGAGGCGATAGCCTCCCCGCCACGGCGCGGCGCACGGCGCGTCATGGCAATTTCGAGTCTCAGTTGGCGAAGGGATCTTCGGGCACGCCGGTCGACAGATCGACGACGATGGTCTTCGTCTCGGTGAACTGGTCCATGACCTGCATAGAGTTCTCCCGGCCGATGCCGCTCAGCTTGTAGCCGCCATAGGGCAGCATCCAGTGCACGGGGCGGAAGGTGTTGACCGAGACGAGCCCGCACTCGATCCGCGCCGCGACACGGTGGGCACAGGAAAGGTCCGAGGTGAACAGGCCGCCGACCAGCCCGTAGTCGGTCGAGTTGGCAAGCCCGACCACTTCCTCCTCGGTATCGAACGGCATGATCGCCAGCACGGGACCGAACACTTCCTCGCGCGCGAGCCGCGTCGTGGGATCGACGTCGGAGAACACGGTCGGCTGCACGTAGTAGCCGACATCCAGTCCCTCGGGCCTGCCGCCACCGGTCAGCAGCCTGGCGCCGCTCTCGCGCCCCAGCTGGATGTAGCTCTGCGTCTTCGCCAGTTGCTCGGCCGAGGTGTGTGGGCCGATGTGGGTTTTCGGATCGGACGGCGCGCCGACGCGGATGCGCGCCGCGCGCTCGGCAATCGTCGCGGCAAACTTCTCGTAGACCGGGCGCTCGACGAAGACGCGTGAGGCGAGCGAACAGGACTGGCCGGTCGAGCGGAAGGCGCTGTGGACGGCGACCGTCAGCGCGCGGTCGATGTCGGCGTCGGCAAAGACGATGTAGGGCGACTTGCCGCCGCATTCGAACGTGCAGCGCTTCAGATTGTCCGCCGCCGACTTCATGATGCGGATTGCCGTGCCGTGGTGGCCGGTGAAGGAAATCTTGTTGACGCCGGGATGGGAGGCCAGCGCCTGGCCGGCGATCTTGCCGTAGCCCGGGCACACGTTGACCACGCCAGGCGGCACGCCGGCCTCTTCGGCCAGCCGCGCGATCTCCAGGATGCTCGCGGGCGTCTGTTCCGCCGGCTTGATGACCATCGTGTTGCCGGCGGCCAGCGCCGGGCCGAGCTTCCAGCAGCACAGGAGGATCGGCGAGTTCCACGGCAGGATGGCACCGACGACGCCGACCGGCTCGCGGCGCGTGTAGGCCAGCATGTCTGTCCTGAAGGGGATCTGCGCGCCGTTCACCTTGTCGGCGGCACCGGCGAAGAAGGTCAGCCAGTCGGCGGCGCGCTGCATCTCGCCGAACGTGTCGCGGACCGGCTTGCCGTTGTCGCGGCTTTCGATTTCGGCGAGTTGGCGCGCATTCGCGGTGATCAGTTGCGCAAGCCTGTAGAGAATAGCTCCGCGCCTCGATGGGTCCATGCGCGACCAGGGGCCGGAGAGCGCGGCGCGCGCCGCCTTTACGGCCGCGTCGATGTCGGCCTCGTCGGCCTCCGCGACGTGCGCCCAGACCTTTTCGGTCGCCGGATCGATCGACTGGATGATCCTGCCGGAATGCGGAAGGACCCATTCGCCACCGATATAGAGGCGGTCGCGGACGAAGAGGCCGTCGCCGCTCATTCGGCCGCCCTTGCTGTCCCTCCGGCAGCGGATTCGATTGCCGAGACGACCGCGGCGAACGTCGCGTCGTGCGGCGTTTTGGCGAGCTTCTGGCCGACCGCGCGGGCCGCGTCCCCGAAATACCAGGACGTGTTGCGCTCGAACTTGTCGAGGACGTCGTCCTCGAGGAGCGGCGCTTCCGGGCATCCGGGATGGTAGGGCACGTGGCAGTGATAGGTCTTGCCCTTCGCGGTCACGTCGAGGATCGCCGGGCAATGCGCGGGATAGTCGGAGTCCGGGTCTTCCTCGGCCTCGATCTTGGCCGCCAGCTTCAGGATGCGCTCGTCGCGCAGCCTCTCTTCGGCGAAGGATTCCAGCCCGACGGTACCAAAGATCAGCGCGGAGGCCACGCCGAAGAACAGGCTGAAGCGCCCCTCGTGCGGCGTCTGGGGGCGCTTCTTGCGCTCACGCGGCTCGGTGACCAGCGTCAGGCCCGGCTCGGCCAGCTTGCAGTTGACGGCGGTGATGTCGTCGACCGTCACGCCGTCGGCCTCGAACTCCTTCAGGATCCGCTTGGCGGCCTCGATGAAGGCGTGCAGGAGCTGGCAGCAGGGATAGGGCTTGTACGCCGTGTCCGGCAGGTACCATTTCGATCCGAAACCGCTGCCTCCCGTGACGAAGTCGAGTTTTCCGGTGATCGGCGTGAGATGCGTCTCGAAGAAGCCGAACTTTCCCTCGAACACGCTCTCCGGACCGGTGATGCCGGCCTGGGCGAGATCGATCGCCAGGATGCCGGCGTGGGCGCCCCAGCCGCCGTGCAGGATTTTGGAGGTCGAGCCTGTGCGGGTCGATTCCTGGATGCCGGAGGCGAACGTCCCGGAGATGCCGAGCGCGTCGACGATCTTCTTTGCCTTGGCGCCGACGAGATTGCCGATGGACGCCGCCGCGCCGAAAGGCCCCAGGAGCGAGCTCGTATGGTAGCCGCGAGCCAGGAACCGGTCGCCGCCAACGAAGCCGAGGCGGATCATCACCTCGTATCCGGCGGTCACCGCCGCGATCATTTCCTTCAGGGAAGCGCCACGCGCCTCGCCCGCAGCGAGCACGGCGGGGGGGACGGTAGAGCCGGGGCGCGCCAGCGAGGAGCCGTGCTTGTCGTCCATCTCCAGCGCCTGCGCCAGCGAGCCGTTCAACAGTGCCGCGAGTTCCGGCCGCGCCTGTCCGCCCACGCCGAACAGCGTGGCTCCGGACGATCCGCCCCAACCGCGGGCGAGCGCCTGCGCTGCGCGCCCGCTTTCCTCGGCCGGGCTGGCGCCGGCGATGCACACGCCGATGGTGTCGACGATGTGCAGCAGGGCCGCGTCGCGCACCGCTTCGGGGATGTCGTCATAGCTCAAATCGGCCGAGAAATCGGCGATGGTCCGTGCGAGCAGCTTGCCCATGTTCGTCATAACTCCCTTGGCCGCGCCCGGCGGCAGCGGGTCCGCATCGCAGCGCGATCGGAAGATCGCGGCGGGACGGCCCCGAGCAATCCCGTGATCGGCCTGACTAGGCCTTGACGTCCTGCAGCATGCGGCCGAGTTCCGGCGCCGGCTCGGCCGCGGTGTCCAGGCCCTGTACCATCGCGTTGATGCCCTCGACGGCGTCTTCCTTCAGGACTCGGCCCGCGAGGTTCTTGAACTTCGCCGACAGGTCCGCGTCGCTGATCGGGTTGCGCCAGTGACCGCTGCGGTAGGTCTGTTCGTGGTGGTATTCCTGGCCCGACTTCATCGTCACCGTGACCCGCACGGCGCGCATCTCGTGCGGCCCGCCGGCATCGAGTTCCGGATCGACGACGACCTTGATGCGGTTGGCGAGGTCGATGATCTTCGGATCGCGCAGCTTGTCGTCGGTGTACTGGTCGATGAAGGCGGTGCCCTCGAGCAGGGTGACCGCACCCGTATAGGGCAGGTTCATCTGCGCGGTGATGGTCTCCTTCGGCTCGTAGGGCCAGCCGCAGTGGACGTAGACCATGTTGGTGGTCCGCACGAGCACGCTCGCCACGTCCTCGCCCCTGATCCCGTGATCGGCGCGAATAGCGCGCAGCGCATCGACGGTCGTCTGGCTGCTCGCCAGCGACGAATACTGCTTAAACCCGTTCTTGCGGATCTCGAACTCCTCGCCGAGCTTGTTGGTGGCCCAGCTCAAATCGTACTTGTCGGCATAGGTGGAGCAGAACCCGCCATACGGCGCTTCCAGCACATCGCGCACGCCGGTCAGGCCTTCGCGGGCGCAGAGCGCCGCGATGATGCCGTTCTGCGAGGCCTTGCCTGAATGGAACCTCTTGGCCATGGCGCCGAACTGCGAGGCCATGAGACCGGCCGCCTGGGAACCCGCGAGCCCGAGCGCGTTGACGAACTGCTCGACGTCGAGGTTCAGCATCTTGCCGACGGTGGCGGCCGAGGCGAAGGTGCTGGTCAGGCCGCAGGGGTGGAACCCGCGGTGGAACGCATGCGGGCTGACGGTATTGCCGATGCGCGTCCCGAGCTCGAAACCGACGACAGTCGCCAGGATGAGATCCTTGCCGGAGAACGGGCCGAATGCCTCGGCGCAGGCGAGCAGGGCCGGCACGACGCCCGCGCCGTAATGCGACATCGACTGGTCGTGGCAGTCGTCGAGTTCGAAGCCCTGCGCGGAGGTGCCGTTAATGAAGGCAATGCCGAGCGGGTCGGCCTTGAACTTCTGGCCCCAGGCGCTCGACTTCTGCGACTGGCCGAGGCTTTCCACGACGCGCCGCACGGACTGCGTCCAGGGGGTCTGCGCGCCGAAGACGCCGCAGCCCAGACTGTCGAGGATACAGCGCTTGGCATCCGAGATAACCTCGGGCGGCAGGTCCTCGTAGGTGAGGTTCACCGCGAATTCGGCGACCGCGCGCGTAGCGCCCTGCCCCATTTCGCTCTGCTTCAGGCTCTGGGTGGAAGCGACGTCGATGTTCATGGTTTCATTCCCGTATTGATCGCGCGCGACCTCGCGGCGCCATGGGAGCGCGCTCGATCACACGTCTTGCTGTCACCAATTTCGCGAAGATCGGCCATACCGTCCAATTATTGTTTGACCGACTGGTATTACCCGATCGTATCCTGGTCAGGCCCGGATCTCGAAGGTCTGCAGCGTCATGCGCTCGAGCGCGGCGAGATCGAGCGTCAGGCCGAGGCCCGGTCCCATCGGCACGTCCACCGCCCCGTCAGTGATCGACATCGCGCCTTCGGCGACAAGCGGATCGGGTCCCTTGGGGCCGACGCCGAAGGCGAATTCGGCCGCGCCGAAGGTACGGCGCGCGGGGATCGTCGCGCAGAAATGGCAGGACGCGGCGGCCTCGAACTGGGATGCCACGGCCAGCCCGCCGCTGTTGATCAGGATGCCATGCGCCTCGCCGAGCGCGGCGATCTTGCGGGCCGGAGTCAGCCCGCCGACCTTGTAGAGCTTGATGCAGTAGACGTCGACCGCGCGGGCAAGTGCCAGGTCCGCCGCGTCGGACAGGGTGAACAGGCCCTCGTCGGCCATGACCGGCACACCCTTCGCCTGCGCCCTGATCTCGGCCATGCCGCGGACGTCGCGCCGCAGCACCGGCTGCTCGACATATCCGAGGTCATGCTCGCGAACGGCGTGCATGAAGGCGATGGTTTCCGGAACGGTCCAGCCTGTGTTCGGGTCGACGCCGATCACCACGTCGTCTCCGAGTGCTGCCCGCACCTTGCCGAAGTTTTCGACGTCGCGGCGCCAGCCGCCCTTGCCGGCCGCCTTGAGACATAGCACCTTGATGCCGTAGTCGTCGACGGCGGTCCGGGCCTCCTCGATCATGACGCCGACGTCGTCGGCCAGGCTGACCGACCATTCCAGTTCGATCCGGCTCTGCGAACATCCGCCGAGCAATCGGTGCACCGGCACGCCCAGCGCCTTGCCCATCGCGTCGTGCAGCGCGATGTCGATCAGCGCCCGCGCCGCCGGATTTCCCGCAAGGCGCGAGGTCAGCAGTTCGTCGATCGCCTCGATGTCGAAGACGCTCCTGCCGATCAGCAGCGGCCCGTAGACCTCGCGGATGGCGGTAGCGACGCTCTCCGACGTATCGGCCACGAAATGGCCGGGGCTGATGGGACGGATCTGCGCGTGGCCCTCGATCCCCTCGCCGATCAGCCGAAGGAAGACCGGCTTCCCCAGAAGCTGTCCCGCCGGGCCGGAATCGTAGGAGCCGCTGGAGAAGATGCGCTTGATGCGGATCGGCATCTCCGTGATGCGGACCTCGATGCGCTCGATCTTCATGATGCGATCCTCATCGTTTCGCCCGGTCCGACCGGGCGCCGCCCGGTCGTATCCCCTCGCCGGGACGCGCCGGCCTTGCGCTCGGCAAGGATCATGTCCGAGGCCTTTTCGGCAAGCGCGATGGTCGGCGCATTGGTGTTCGAGGAGGGAATGGTGGGGAAGACCGAGGAATCGACGACGCGCAGGTTCCGGACGCCGTGAACCCTGAGGTCGGGGGCCACCACTGCGTCGTCGTCCGTGCCCATCCGGCAGCTTCCCACGATATGCCAGGTCGTCTGCGTGGTCTCGCGGATATAGGCCATGATCTCCTCGTCGGTAACCGTGGCGGCGCCGGGCCTCGTCTCCTTGACGATCAGCGGCCGCATCGAGGGCTGCGCGGCCACCGCGCGGACCGCCTTGATGCCCTGGAGCAGGACCCGGGCATCGTCCGGGTGCTCCAGATAGGCGGGATCGATCTTCGGATAGGCATAAGGGTCGGGCGAGCCGATATGCACCGAACCGCGCGACTTTGGCTTGAGCCCCATGACGCCGACGGTGAAGCCCGAATGCGGATCCAGCCCGTCCTGTGGGCGCCGCGCGTAGCGGTCCCGCCCGGAGAACGGCTGCAGCTGGATCTTCAGGTCCGGGGAGGTCTCGTCCGGCCGGCTGTACATCACCGTGTGCGCGGTCGCCGAGCAGATCGACAGCAGTCCCTTGCCGAACATGAGGAATTTCAGGCCCTGCTTCACGCGCACGACCGGGTTCTGGAGCACGTCGTTGATGGTGATCGGCTTGGCGCATTCGAACGTCAGGCGTGTGTTGGGGTGATCCTGCAGGTTCTCGCCGACCCCCGGCATGTTGCGCTGAACCTCGACGCCCTGCGCGGAAAGGATGTCGGGATTGCCGAAGCCGGAAAGCTCCAGCAGTTTCGGCGACATGACCGGCCCGGCGGAAAGGATGATCTCGGCCGATGCATCGACGCGTGTCGTGACGCCGTTTCGGCGGCACTCGATCCCGACGGCGACGCCATTTTCGACAATGACCCGAGCCACCTCGGTATCCGTCCAGACCTCGAGATTGCGGCGGTTGCGGACCGGGCGGGGGTAGGACCAGGAGGGACTGGAGCGGAAACCTCGCTTTGTCGAATATTGCAGGTAGGCCGTCCCCTCGTAGGAGCCGTCATTGTAATCGTCGACGATCCTGTGCCCGGCCTCGCCGCTGGCCGCGACGAACCCGTCGGCCAGTTCGTCGAACCGGTCCAGCTTGACGGCGCCGATGGGTCCCTTGCGTCCGCGATAGGCGTCGTCGCCACCGCTGACATAGGTCTCCATCTTCTTGAAATAGGGCATCATGTCGTCCCAGCCCCAGCCCGGCGCACCCATGCCGGCCCAGGAATCGAAGACCCATGGATCGCCCCGCACATAGACGTTGCCGTTGATCGAACTCGATCCGCCCAGCACGCGTCCCCGGGTCCACAATTGCGTGCGGTCGTTCAGCGCCCTCTGCGGCTCCGTCACGAGCGGCCATGTGACGTCCGGATTCTTGAGGAGGTTCACGACCAGCAGGGGAACGCGGAAATTGATGCTGCGGTCCTTCGGCCCTGCCTCGATCAGCAGCACCCGGGTGCGGGCGTCCTCGGACAGTCTGTTGGCAACGACGCATCCGGCGGAGCCTGCTCCGACCACGATGTAGTCGAACGTCGGCGACGGACGCCCTTCGCGCAGCGTTACGGAGCCGGACACGCACTACCTCCCAAAGATGGACCCGCGCCTTCCGGGCGAGCCGCAGACAGGCTCTGCCTAGCCGACCGCGCGCGTTCGGTGAAAGACTTTGGCGGCGTGGCAGCATAACGGCCGAGCATACCGGACGACCTTGCCTCCTGCACGAAGTGCGTGGAAAATCGAGGGCGAAGCGACGCTCCGGGAATAATTGCTGGTAATGCTGGCCATCCCAAAAGTTATTTTCTTGTTCTTCTCGGCCTCCCTTATACAATCCGGACTGGTCGCATGGCGTGCTTGCTCCGCATAGCCCGCGAAGCAAGAGGAGGACCGTCGGATGGCACATGCCGGGCAAAGCTACGATCTCTACATCGGCGGCCAGTGGGTAGCATCGGGCTCCGGCCGCACCTACCCGGTGACCAACCCCGCCAGGAAAAACGACGTTCTAGGGGAGTTCCAGACTTCCAACCCCGACGACGCCAGATCCGCCGTCGATGCCGCCCAAAAAGCCCTGCCCGGTTGGAGTCAAACACCGGCGCCGGCCCGAGCCGCCTTCCTGTTCCGTGCCCTGGAGGTCGGCCGCGAGCATGGCAGAAGCGAGGCCGAGCTGGACCGGATCAAGCGCAGC
>CATMOC010000034.1 GCA_950071955.1 uncultured Mesorhizobium sp.
CCCCCACCACTGACTGTCTCAGAGCCGCGCCGGCTGAGCCTACCGAACTGGCTCAGTGTGCGCGACTACCAGAAGGACGCGGTCACGTCGTGGCTCGCGAACCAGGGCCGCGGGATTCTCAAGATGGCGACCGGCACCGGCAAGACCAAGACCGCCATGATCGCTGCCACCCAGCTGGGCAATGTCCTCCAGCAGCGTGAACAACCCCTGGTCGTTCTGATCCTCGCGCCGCTCCAGCACCTCGTCGACCAGTGGATTTCCGAGGTCGAGGACTTCGGTGTACGGCCGGTTGCCGTGTACGAGTCCAGCCAGAAGTGGCTGCCGGTGGTCGAGGAGCAACTGGCAGAGGCCCGGATGGGACAGCGGCCCATCGTCGCGATGGTCGCCACCAATGCGTCCTTCGCCGGCGAGAAGTTCCAGTCGGTGCTCTCGCGAATCACGCAGCCGCTGCTGGTGATCGCCGACGAAGCACACAACCTCGGGTCGGCTGCCTACCGTTCGTGCTTGCCGCCGAACGCTACCTACCGGCTGGCGCTGTCGGCGACTCCGGAGCGTTGGTTCGACGACGAAGGGACGGACGCGCTCATCGACTACTTCGGACGGGTCGTGTTCGAACTGGGGCTGGCCGACGCGATCAAGATGGGCGCCCTCACGCGCTATCTGTACCGACCGCGCCTCGTCGAACTCAACGACGCCGAGACGAACCTGTACGTCGACCTCACGGCGCAGATCGCCACACGCATCGCCTCCGGCGAGGAATTGGGCAAGGCAGACCCGAACTCGCCGCTCGGCTTCCTCTTGCGTCAGCGGGCCGGCATCCTCGGTCACGCCGAGGGCAAGCTGGCCGCGCTCCGCGACGATCTGAGCACTCGGGCAAACTCCTGGTTCCAGCTCGTCTACTGCGCCGAGGGGCGCCGCCCGACGGAGGCCGGCGAGCCGCCGGGGCCGAACCAGCTCAACGAGGTCATGAACCTCGTCGGCAACCAGCTCCACCTGGCCGCCCACCCCTACGTCTCCGAGACACCCCGCAAGGAGCGCAAGCTCCTGATGCGGCGGTTCGGCACCGGCGACGATCTGCGCGTGCTCGTGGCGATGCGATGCCTGGACGAAGGTGTCGATATCCCGGACGCCCGGACTGGCTACCTGCTCGCGAGCAGCAGCAACCCGCGGCAGTTCATCCAGCGACGCGGCCGGCTACTGCGACGTGCCGAGGGCAAGGACGTGGCCGAGATCTTCGACTACCTGGCGGTGCCGCCGAGCGGGACGCCGATCAACTTCACGGTCGAGCGGGCGCTTCTCACCCGAGAACTCCAAAGAGCCAACGAGTTCGGCAAGTTGTCGGAAAACTACGAGACGACGCTCGAGGTGCTGCGCCCGCTCAAGGAGCGCTACCAGCTCATGGATATGTAGATGCGCACGAAGCAGATGACAAGGTTGAGGGAGGACGGCACGTGACCGAGGGTCGCACCGAGAAGCAGGTGCTCGAGGAGCTGAGTAACGAGGAACGCGCGCTGCTCAAGCGCGTGCTCGAGGTTGAGCGAGCGAAGTTGCACCTCAGCGCCTACGACGCCACCGATGACCTGCTCGACGCCGTGAGGGAGATCCTTCCGTGAAGCTGCAGTCGATCACGCTGACCAACTTCCGCCAGTTCAAGGGGGTCCAGACCTTCGACCTGAGCTCCGACACGATCAAGCCGGTCTCGCTGCTGTTCGGTGCCAACGGCGCCGGCAAGACGACTTTCCTGAACGCCTTCACCTGGGCGCTGTACGGGCTAATGTCCGATGACGTCGAGCAGCAGGACCGGATGGTTACCGACAGCGTCTGGCGGGAGCTGCCAATGGGCGACACTGCCGAGGTTGCGGTCGAACTGCGGTTCGACCACGAGGGTCGCGACTACCGGCTGCTCCGCTCCGCCACCCTGCGCAAGGAGTCGGATCAGCAGGGAACGCCTTCACCCGAAGTGCACCTCTGGATGACGAAGCCCGACGGCTCGTCCGAGATCGTCGGTGCCCCGCAGGAAACCATTTACAGCATCCTGCCGCGGGGTGTGAGCCGCTTCTTCTTCTTCAACGGTGAGCGCATCGAGAACCTGGTCAAGAAGGGCGCGTACGCCGAGGTTCAGAAGGACATCAAGGTGCTGCTGGACCTGGAGCAGGTCGAGCGGGCTATCGCCCACCTGCCGAAGGTCGACCGCAAACTGACCGCCGAACTCAAGAAGCACGGCGGCGACAAGGCGAGCGAGATCCAAGACGCCATCGACACGCTCACCGAGCGCCAGACCGGCGCCCGGGAGGAACTGAAGCTGCTGGAAGGCGACCTGGCGACGCTGGTCGAAGAGCGCGACAGCGTCACCGACCTGCTGCGGCAGCACGCCGAAGCGGCGCCCATCCAGGCTGAGCGCGACGCGGTTACCAAGGAATTGGACGAGGCTAGGACTGCTCGAGATGCGGCAATTGCTGAACGAGCGCATCTTGTCGCCACACGCGGCTTCCTCGCCTTCACCGACACGCTCGGCGACGCCACCCAGGCGATGGCCGACAACCTGTATCAGAAGGGTGCGCTGCCGGCGCCGCTCAAGCGAGAGTTCGTCGACCAATTGCTCGAGGATGGCAAGTGCATCTGCGGCACCGAGCTGGCTGAGCACAGCGAACCCTGGGAGCACGTCAAGGACTGGCGGCAGCGTGCGGGCCTGCAGGCCGTCGAGACCGCGTGGCAGCAGCTAAGCGGGCAGATCGCTCCCCTCTCGGGTGCTCGCGACGAACTGCGCGAACAGCTGGCTGCGCTGATGAAGCGCATCGGCGCGGAGCGCGACCGGGTCGCCCGCTTGGAGGAGCGGAAGTCCGAGCTGGACGGCAAGCTCAAGAACAGCCCGATGGAGGTCGTGGCTGACCTCGAGACCAAGCGCATGGATCTGGACAACCGGATCGGCATCAAGAACCAGAAGAAGGGTGCGGTCGAGTCCGAGCTGGGAACGATCGCCAAGGACATCGAGGCGAAGACCAAGGAGCGGTCGCGGGCTGCGGTCACGGACGAACTGGCCGCCAAGGCTCGGTCGCGCTCCGACCTCGTCCAGTCCGTCAAGCGGGCGCTCGAGGAGATCCTGGCCATCCGCGAGGAAGACATGCGCAAGCGCCTCGATGCAGAGCTCAAGGCGGTCTTCAGCAGCATCACTCACCAGAATCACGTTCCGACGCTCAGCGAGGGCTTCGAGCTGACGCTGCACAAGAACGTCGGCGGGGTCGAGCTCCCGGTGCCGAAGTCGACCGGCGAGAACCAGATCCTCAGCCTGAGCTTCGTGGCCGCGGTGTCGAAGCTCGCGCGGGAAATTCGCAAGGAGCGCCGCGCCGAGGGTGACGCCGCGGTCGACGCCGGCACCTACCCGATCGTGATGGACGCCGCCTTCGGCTCGCTCGACCAGGACTACCAGGAGGCGGTCTCTCGGGCCTTGGCCAAGATGGCACCGCAACTGGTCGTTCTGGTGAGCAAGAGCCAGGGCCTCGGCAAAGTGGTCACCGAGCTGACGCCCTACGTCAGCCACCTCGGCGTGATCGAGACCCACACCACCGCTCCGGGCAGCGTGGCGGACGACATCGAGCTCGAAGGCATGGCTTACCCGTACATCCGCTCGGCTGAGTCGGACCACTCCGAACTGAAGGTGATCAAGTGACGACCGCATTCGTCGACGTCCGCATCCGACGCCCTCAGCAGCATGAGGCCCTGATGCAGGAACTGCAGGACGAATTCGGCCTGACCTATCTGCTCATCAGCCACAACCTGGCGGTCGTGCGCCACGTCGCGACCCGCGTCGGCGTCCTCTACCTGGG
The DNA here is from genome assembly GCA_950071955.1 of uncultured Mesorhizobium sp. GTDB lineage: Bacteria > Pseudomonadota > Alphaproteobacteria > Rhizobiales > Rhizobiaceae > Aquibium > Aquibium pacificus. The sequence goes on from CATMOC010000034.1 coordinate 3,825, forward strand.
GCGGCTGGTGGAGGAGGCGCCGGCGCGCGAACTCTTCGCCGACCCGAAGCACCCCTACACGCGGATGCTGCTCGACGCGGTTCCCGACATCGAGATGGCGGGCAAGGAGCGGCTGGCGATCGCGGGCGAGATCCCGAACCCGGTCAACCCGCCGCCCGGCTGCCATTTTCACCCGCGCTGCCCGTTCGTCATGCCGCATTGCCGCACGGTAGTCCCGCCCCCCTTCGAGGTCGGGCAGGCAAGCGTGCGGTGCCACCTCTTCGCGCCGGACCGGCAGCCGGCAGCCGACTAGCATACGCGCCGGCGTCCCATACGACGATGTGAGTGGCGGAAAACGCAAACTGCGCTATCATGACGCGTGTATCGGTCGCGGACAGGCGTGACCGCTTGCGGGCGAACGGCGCCTCCATGACGCGGCCAGGACACCTTGGTCCAGGAGGAATTTCCATGGCCGCCTTCCATGTCTACGCCGACGCGCACGGGGTGACGACCCGCCTCGAAGTGCGCCATATCACCACCGACGACGTCTTCGACGCGCTCAGGCGCGGCCTCGAGGATTTCCGCGAGAAGCCGTCGCACTACGCTTTCGTCGGCCTGATCTATCCGATCATGGGCTTCGTACTCATCACGTGGAGTTCCGGCGGCAACGCGGTGGAGCTGATCTATCCGCTGATAACCGGCTTCGCGTTGCTCGGACCGCTCGCAGCGATCGGTCTCTACGAGATCAGCAGGCGGCGCGAGTACGGTCTGGACACGTCCTGGCGACATGCCTTCGACGTGCGGTTCTCGCCGGCGCTGCCGTCGATCCTCGCCGTCGCATTCATCCTTCTGGCGCTGTTCCTGGCCTGGGTGATGACGGCGCAGGCGATCCATGCCTCGCTCTACGGCGATGCCGGGCCCGGGACGCTCGGCGGCTTCGTGGCCGACGTGCTGTCCACCGAGCGCGGCTGGATGCTGATCCTGGTCGGAAACGCGGTCGGGTTCGTCTTCGCGCTCGTCGTACTGCTGACGGTGATCGCCCTGCCGCTGCTGCTCGACCGGGATGTCGGCGCCTATTCGGCGCTCGAGACCTCGGCCCGCGCCGTGCTTTCCAATCCTGGTCCGATGCTGCTTTGGGGCGTCATCGTGGCGGCTTGCCTGGCGATCGGCTCACTGCCGCTACTGGCGGGGCTGATCGTCGTGGTCCCGATCCTCGGGCACGCGACCTGGCACCTGTACCGCAAGCTCGTGGAGGCGCCCGACGCGAGCCTTCGTAAGCTGCCGGTCGCGCCGAAACCCGGAGATGCTCAGCCGGCCACGTAGACGGCACGCAGTTGCGGGGCGGACTGGTCTTCCCAGGCGAGCTCGCCCTTCCGCAGCATGTAGTTCACATGCGCATGCACCTCCGAGAAGGCGAAGGAGAGCTGGTGCGGGTCGAGCTTGCGCGTGAAGATGAACGGCACGAGTTCCGCCACAGATTTCGGGCCTTGCGCGCAGGCTTCCGCGATCATCGCGCAGCGCTCCTCGTGATGCTCGATCAGTTCCGAGCACCGCGTGTGCACTCCGTAGAACGGCAGCTGATGGCCCGGCAGGACCAGCGCATCGGCCGGAATGCGGTCGCGGATGGCGTTGAGCGAGCGGATGTAGAGGCCGAGCGGATCCCCCTCCGGGTCGACCGCCCACACGCTGACGTTAGGCGTGATCTTGGCGAGCACCTGGTCGGCGGCGAGGAAGACCTTGTCCTCCGGCCTGTAGAGCATGATCTGTTCCGGCGCATGGCCGTCGCCCGAAAGCACCTCGAAGCGGCGGCCGCCGATCATGAGCACGTCGCCCGCAACGAGCCGGTTGAACGTCATCGGCAAGGGCGTGACCATGCGCAGATAGCCATGACCGTGCGTGCTCACCAGCGTTGCCGTCTCCTCGCTCATGCCATGGCGGAGATAGAACTCGCGGAAGGGCTTTGCCTCCAGAGAACCGGGACTGAGCGAGATGGTGAGGCAGCCGAGGTAGGCCGTCTGGCTGGTCGAGAGAGGCACGCCGAAGCGCTCGCACAACCAGCCGGCCAGTCCGATGTGGTCCGGATGATAGTGGGTAACGATCAGGCGGGTGAGCTTACGTCCGGCGAGCGGTCCGTCGAAGAGCTGCTCCCATACGGCCCGCGTCGGCTTGTCGGAAATGCCGGTGTCGAGCACCGCCCAGCCCTCGCCGTCCTCGATCAGGTAGATGTTGACGTGGTCGAGCTTGAAGGGCAGCGGGATGCGGGTCCAGAGGATCCCCGGCGCAACCTCCACGACTTCGCCAGTGGCGGGGGGGTGATCGAAAGGGTATTCTAGGGTCTCGGCCGGCCCGGCGCCCGCCTGCCCTGTCGTCGTCTTCAGCAATCGTTTCTCGCTCCTCGGCGGGGAAAGCCTGGCTCCGGGGATGCACGGAGCGGCATGTTCCCCCGTCGGCAATTCCGGTTCGGCTCGTGCCTGTGGTCCGGCTTAGCGGCTGCGAAGACCTAAGGCAAGCAAGGCGGGAGTCCGTGCCGGTGGCATGCCCTCGCAGCCCGGATCGCGGTCCATTCATTGCGCTGTCGCATGATATGGCCTACATCCATCCTTCTAGCTTGGTTTTGCCGAACGTATCAGGCGCGCATGGACCCGGTCTTCAAGTTCTCTGTACTCATGTACAGTCACGATACGTTCGGTCTGGGGCACCTGCGGCGCAGCCGCACGATCGCGCATGCCCTGGTGTCCCATTTTCCCGGCGCGACGGTGTCGATCGTATCGGGATCCCCGGTGGTGGACGCCTTTCCGTTCGAGGATCGCGTCGAATACATCCAGATCCCGCCGGCGCAGAAACTGGCGAACGGTAACTATGTCTCGGGCAGCGGCGAGAAATCCTTCGAGCAGACGATGGCCGCGCGCGAATCCGTGATCCGGGCCGCCGCCGAGCGCATCCGTCCGGACATGGTGATCGTCGACAAGGAACCGCTCGGGCTGGCTCGCGAGATGCTGTCGACGCTCGAATGGCTGAAGTCGCAGGGTACGATCGCCGTCCTGGGACTGCGCGACGTGCTCGATGCGCCCGAACTGCTGCGCGAGGAGTGGCAGCGCAAGCACATCGTCGAGCATCTCGACCTCTATGACGAGATCTGGATCTACGGTCCCGGCAGCTTCTACAATCCGCTGGCGGGCATCGACCTGCCGGAATGGGTTCTGTCGCAGACCCGGTACACCGGGTTCCTGCCGCGCTCGATCCAGGAAGACGACGTGACCGAGAAATATGGCCGCGACTACGTGCTGGTGACGGCCGGCGGCGGCGGGGACGGCTACGAACTCATGTCGGCGGCGCTGAACGCCGTGCGCCGCGACCGCACGCCGGGACGGGAATTCCTGTTCGTGCTCGGGCCGTTCATGACCGAGCGCGAGCGCTTCGAGATCGCCGCCCGCGCGGCGAGCCTGGCCAACGTGCAGGTGGTGGATTTCGATGCCAACCTCGAAGCGGTGGTGGCAAATGCCCGCGCCGTCATCGGCATGTGCGGCTACAACACCTTCTGCGAGGTCATCTCCTTCGACAAGCGGGCGCTCTTCGTGCCGCGCACCGCGCCCCGGCGCGAACAGTCGATCCGGGCCAAGCGCGCGGAGGAATTCGGCTGGGTCGATTCCATCGACATCGAGGACGCCAAGAACCCGCTCAGTTTCCTCGCCGCGATCAGCCAAGTGCTGCGCCGTCCGCCTCCCTCCTTCGCCGTGGCGCGGCCCGATCTCGACGGGCTGAACCGCATCTGCGCGCTGACCGAGATCCTCTTCGACCGCAAGACCGAAGAGGCCGCATCGGAGACGGTGCTGCTCAAGACCGCGAATTCATGAAGCCCACCATAGCCGTCGTCCTCAAGTGCTACCCGCGCTTGTCGGAAACCTTCATTGCGCAGGAACTGCTGGAGCTGGAGCGCTCCGGCTACGAACTGTGCCTGGTCTCGCTGCGCCATCCGACCGACAGGAAGACGCATCCCATCAACGACGAGATCCGCGCGCCGGTGATCTACCTGCCGGAATATCTCCATCAGGAGCCGATGCGCGTCTTCCGTTCATGGTTGAACGTGCGCGCGCTCCCCGGCTACCGCGCGGCATGGCGCCACTGGCTGACGGATCTGCGCCGGGATTTCACGATGAACCGCATCCGGCGTTTCGGCCAGGCGCTGGTCTTCGCCGCCGAGTTCCCCCCGCAGGCGCGGTGGATCTACAGCCACTTCATCCACACGCCCTCCTCCGTGGCGGGGTACGCGAGCGAGATGGTCGGCATTCCCTGGAGCGCATCGGCGCATGCCAAGGACATCTGGACCTCGCCGGACTGGGAGCTTTCGGAGAAGCTGGACGCCGCGGCGTGGACCGTGACCTGCACGGCGGGGGGAAGCCGGCACCTGAAGGATCTTGCACCTCACCCGGACAAGGTTTCGCTCGTCTACCACGGTATCGATCTTTCCCGTTTTCCCCGGCCCGACCGGCCAACGGGCAACCGGGATGGTAGCGATCCGTCCAACCCGGTGCAGTTCCTTTCGGTCGGCCGTGCGGTCGCGAAGAAGGGTCTCGACACGCTGGCCGACGCGCTGGCGCGGTTGCCGAAAGACCTGCACTGGCGCTGGACGCACATCGGCGGCGGAGAACTGGCCGGCGCCCTGAAGGAGCAGGTGGAGCGGTTGGGAATTTCCGACCGGGTGGACCTGCGCGGCTCGATGTCGCAGCGCGAGGTGCTCGACGCCTACAAGGCGTCCGACATGTTCGTGCTGCCCTGCCGGATCGCGGCAAGTGGCGACCGCGACGGCCTGCCCAACGTGCTCGTGGAAGCGCAGAGCCAGGGTGTTCTCTGCATCTCGACGCCGATCTCGGGCATCCCCGAACTGATCGAGGACGGGCGCACCGGTATACTGGTCGAGCCGGACGATCCGGACGCGTTGTCGGCGGCGATCGGGAGGGCGGCGCGAGACCCGCAATTGCGTGCACGATATGGACAGGCCGGAATGGAGCGGGTGCATTCGAGCTTCGACCATCTCGGCACGATCGGTCGGCTGATCGAACTGTTCGAGGCGGAAGGCCTGGTCGCCCGGCCGCAACGCGAAAAGGTGGCGTCGTGAGCGCGCGCGTCCTGTTCTATGTCCAGCACCTGATGGGTGTCGGCCACGTCTTCCGGGCAAGCCGCATCGTCCGGGCGCTGCGGCGCGAGGGGCTAGAGGTGGACCTCGCCTTCGGCGGAATGCCGATCCCCGGCCTCGACATCGCCGACGCCCGCATCCACTACCTGCCGCCTGTGCGCGCCGGAAAGGAAGCCTTCAACAAGCTCGAGGACCCAAACGGCAATCCCGTTTCCGACGCCTACAAGGAGGATCGCCGCGACAGGCTGCTGGCGCTCTTCGAGGAGACATCGCCCGACGTCATCGTGACGGAGGCATTTCCGTTCGGGCGCCGCCAGATGCGCTTCGAACTGTTGCCGCTGATGGAGGCTGCGCATGCGCGGCCGCGCCGGCCGGTCATCGTATCGTCGGTGCGCGACATCATTCAGCAGAACAGCAAGCCGGAGCGCGACCGCGAGGTGGTCGATCTCCTGAACACATGGTTCGACCGGGTGCTGGTGCATGGCGATCCGGCGTTCATCCGCATCGACGAGACCTTTCCGCATGCGGCCGAGATCGCCGGCAAGGTCACCTATACCGGCATCGTGGCGCCGGCCGCGCCGGCAGAGCGAGGCAGTGGCCCCGACGTGGTCGTCTCGGTCGGCGGCGGAGCGTTCGGTCACCGGCTGCTGGTGGCGGCGCTCGAGGCGCGCCGGATTTCCTCGATGCGCGACGCGCGGTGGCTGGTGCTGAGCGGCCTGTTCACGACGGACGAACAGAAGGCGGATTTGCAGCGTTTCGCCGACGAAGGGATAGAATTCCAGTCCTTCGTGCCCGACCTCTGCGCACTGCTGGCCGGCGCGAAGCTCTCGATCTCGCGCGCCGGCTACAACACCACCGCCGACATCTTCGCCGCCGGCTGCCGCGCCGTCATCTCGCCGCTGTTCGACGGCATCGAGACGGAGCAGATCACGCGCGCCGAAGTGCTGGCGCGCAAGGGGCTGGTGCAGGCGGTGCCGCCGAACGAGGAGACGCCCGAGATGCTCGCGGCGGCTATCGACCGGGCAATGAGCGGCCCGGCGCCCGACCTTTCCGCGATCGACATCGGCGGAGCGACGAAGTCGGCGCAACTGATCGCGGCGCTCGCACGCAGCGAGACTCCGGCCGCCTGAGGCACCCCCGGTATGAAGCCGAAGATCGCCTTCTACGCGCCGCTCAAATCGCCGAACCATCCGATTCCGTCCGGCGACCGCGAGATCGCAAGAAACCTCCTGAAGGCGCTCGACCTCGCCGGCTTCGACGCATTTCTGGCGAGCGAGGCCATCTCCTACCAGAAGCGGCCTTCGCGGGAACTTTTCGCCGAACGCAGGCAGGCGTGCGACCGGGAAGCCGGGCGGCTTCTCGATCTGTGGCGCGGCGACCCGGCCAGCGCTCCCGACCTGTGGATGACCTACCATCCCTACTGCAAGTCGCCCGACTGGATCGGACCCGCGATCTGCGCGGCGCTCGGCATTCCCTATGTCACGGTCGAGGCCTGTCGGACCCGGCAGAACACCGACGCCGACTGGGCCGAGGGGCGGGGGCAGGTACAGGCAGCCGTTAAGGGCGCGGCGGCGAATTTCTGCATGAAGCCGTCCGACAGGGCCTATCTCGAAAGTTTTCTGCCGAACACGGACCGGATCGTGCCGCTGCTGCCCTTCATCGATCTGAATGCGCTGGACGGAACAGGGGCGACGATCGAACCGACATTCACCGCACCGCATCCCGTCATGCTTGCGGTGGGCATGATGCGGCCTGGCGCGAAGATCGAGTCCTACCGGCTGCTGGCCGAGGCGCTGTGTGGCCTCGATACGCCGGAATGGAACCTCGCCGTCATCGGCGACGGCCCGGGCCGCGCCGAGGTCGAAGACATGTTCGGCTTCGCGCGAGAACGGATCCACTTTGCCGGCGCCCTCCCACGCGAAGAGGTGGGCGCCTGGATGCGGGCGGCGGACGTCTTCGTATGGCCGGGGGTGCGCGAGGCGATCGGCATCGTGTACCTCGAGGCGCAGGCGGCGGGGCTGCCGGTGGCGGCCTTCGCGACGGCCGGCGTTCCGATCGTGGTGGCGGACAGCGAAAGCGGCCTGCTCGCGCCGGAGTCGGACGTGGCAGGCTTGCGGGACCGGATCCTCCGGTTGCTCGGATCGCGCGAACTGCGCGAGACGATGGGCGCGGCGGGCCGTGCGCGCGTCCAGCGGCATCACGGGATTTCGGCTGCCTCCGAGACGCTGAGAGCCACTCTCGCGCCTCTGATTGCGGGCACCGGTGCGCAGAGCCGGGGAACGGCGTCGTGACCGCCGATCCCGCCCTCGATGAGGAGTTCGCGCGCTGGAGGAATGCCGGCCAGGAACCGCGCTTCTGGCTGCGCGACGACGATGCCGGCGAGCCAGGCCCGGCGCTCGACCGCCTGATCGCGCTTTGCGAGAAATTCGAGGTCCCCCTGCTGCTGGCGGTCGTTCCCGAACGCGCCGGACCAGCGCTCGGCGAGCGGCTCCGCGACGTTCGGCTCGTGCGCCCTTGCGTGCATGGCATCGCGCACCGCGACAACGCGCGGGAAGGCGAACGGAAGATCGAACTCGGCGGCCGCATGGCGACGGCGGACATTCTGGACGGCCTGAGGGCAAGCCGGGAGAAGCTCGAAGGCCTCTTCGGCGCGCGCCTTTCCGGCATCCTCGTACCACCCTGGAACCGCATCGCTCCGGACATCGCCGCGCGGGCGCACGAATGCGGGTTCACCGCGCTTTCGACGTGGTCGTGGGAGCCGAGGGGAACCCTCCTTCCCGAAATCAACACCCATGTCGACCTGATGGACTGGACGACACGGCAAGGCCGCCCACCGGAGTGGATCAGGGGCGAACTGCTGCGCCGGCTTTCACAGGCGCGCGCGCGGGGCGGAGCGCCGATCGGCATCCTCTCCCACCATCTCGACCATGACGATCGGGCCTGGCGGACGCTGGAAGGCCTGCTGCGGCACCTGACGGTCGAGCGCGGGTTCGCGTTCCACCATGCCGACGATCTCGCCGCCGGCATGCAGCCGCGGCCTCAGTGATACGGGTCGGCGGCGTCGCGCAGACCGTCTCCGAGGAAGTTGAACGCCAGGATGACGAGGATCACCGGGACGACCGGCAGGATGAGCCAGGGATAGAGCGCCACCACGTTGATGTTTTGCGCCTCGTTTAGCAGCACGCCCCAACTGGTGACGGGCGGACGCAGGCCGAGCCCGAGGAAGGAGAGCGCGGTCTCGCCCAGGATCATGGTCGGAATGGTGATCGTCGCCGAGGCGATCAGATGGCTCATGAACCCGGGAATGAGGTGGCGGAAGATGACGCGCGGCGGGCTCGCGCCCATCAGTTCGGCCGCCATCACATACTCCTCCTCGCGCAGCGACAGAAGTTTCGACCGCACGGCGCGCGCCAGCCCCGTCCAGTCGATGAGCCCGAGGATGATGGTGATGCCGAAATAGACGAGGATCGGGCTCCACGTCACCGGCATGACGGCGGCCAGCGCCAGCCACAGCGGAATGCTCGGGATGCTCTGAAGCACCTCGATGACGCGCTGGACGACGTGGTCGATCCAGCCGCCGTAGTAGCCCGCGACACCGCCGATCGTGATGCCGAGGATGAAGCTGACCGTGATGCCGATGAGGCCGATGGTCAGCGAGATGCGCGTGCCGTAGATGATGCGCGAGAGCACGTCGCGGCCGAGCCGGTCGGTCCCGAGCAGGTAGGCGTATCCCTTCTCGGCCGGGCAGAACAGATGCAGGTTGCCCTCGATCAAGCCCCAGAACTCGTAGGAATCGCCCCTGCAGAAGAAGCGCAGCGGCTGAACGTCGCTCCTATCGGGTGTGTACTCCCGCTTCAGCGTGTCCATGTTGAGCTTGAAGTCGTAGCCGTAGACGAACGGCCCGACGAAATCGCCCTCGTGGAACAGGTGGATCGACTGAGGCGGCATGTAGATCGACCGGACGTCGCGGTTCTCGAGATTGTAGGGGGCAAGGAATTCGCAGACCAGGATCGAGGCGTAGAGCACCAGGAGGAACACGCCGGAGATAACGGCGGCCTTGTGCCGGCGGAACTTCCACCACATCAGCCTGAGCTGGGAGGCGAGGTAGATCTTCTCCTGCTCGGGCGTGAGGACTTCCACGCTCTGCGGGTCGAATGGCGTCGTCGCGACGAAATGCCCGATCGCCTCCCCGTCCGGCGGCAGCGACGAACTCATCGCCTGCGCCCTCCCTGGAGCCGGATGCGCGGATCGAGCAGCGCCAGCGCGATGTCGGAGATGAGCACGCCGATCACCGTCAGGGTCGCGAGGAACATGAGGAACGAACCGGCGAGATACATGTCCTGGCTCTGCAGGGCGCGGATGAGCAGCGGCCCGGTCGTCTCCAGCGACAGGACGATGGCCACCACCTCGGCACCGGAGATCACCGCCGGCAGGATGGACCCGATGTCGGCAATGAAGAAGTTGAGCGACATGCGCAGCGGGTACTTGAGCAGCGCCTTCATCGGCGGCACGCCCTTCGCGCGCGCGGTGACGACGTACTGCTTCTGCAACTCGTCGAGCAGGTTGGCGCGCAGGCGTCGGATCATGCCGGCCGTTCCGGCCGTGCCGATCACGATGACGGGGATGACCATGTGCTCCGCCATCGAGGCGAACTTCGCCCAGCTCATGGGCTGGTCGATGAACTGCGCGTCCATCAGGTGGCCGATCGAGGTGCCGAACCAGACGTTGGCGAGGTAGAGCAGGATCAGGGCCAGCAGGAAGTTCGGCGTCGCGAGGCCGAGCAGACCGAGGAAGGTGAGGCCGTAGTCACTCCAGGAATACTGGTGCGTGGCCGAGTAGATGCCGATCGGGAACGCGATCACCCAGGTGAAGATGATCGTTACCGTGGAGACGAGGATCGTCAGCCAGAGCCGATTGCCGACGACGTCGCTGACGGGCAGTTCGTATTCGAACGAATAGCCGAAGTCGCCCTGGAGCATGCCGCCGAGCCCCGAGCCGGAACCGCCGCGCCCCTGCAGCATGCCGACCGGGCGGT
>CATMOC010000035.1 GCA_950071955.1 uncultured Mesorhizobium sp.
CTCGAACTCGGTGGTGCAGGCGCGACGGTCTATGTGACCGGACGCACGACCCGCACGCACCGCTCAGAGTACGATCGCCCGGAGACAATCGAGGAAACGGCGGAACAGGTGGCTGCGGCCGGCGGCGAAGGAATTGCCGTCCAGGTCGACCATCTCGTGTCCCATGAGGTTTCCGACCTCATCGCGCGGATTAGGAAAGCCCACGGACGTCTCGACATCCTCGTCAACGACGTCTGGGGCGGCGAAAAGCTATTCGAGTGGAACAAGCCGGTCTGGGAACACGATCTCGACAACGGGCTGCGGCTGCTCGATCTCGGCGTACGCACCCATCTGATCACCGCGCATCATGCGCTGCCGCTGATGATCCGGCGTCCGGGCGGATTTCTTGTCGAGATGACCGACGGGACTGCCGACTACAATGGCGCGAACTACCGCAACAATCCGTTCTACGACCTGGCCAAGACCTCGGTGAACCGCATGGGCTGGGCGCACGCGAGGGACTTGGAAAAGCATGGCGCGACCTCGGTCTCCCTGACGCCGGGCTGGCTGCGTTCGGAGATGATGCTGGAAGCATTCGGCGTCACCGAGGAAAACTGGCGCGACGCGACGCAGACGGTGCCGCATTTCGCGATTTCCGAGACGCCGCGCTTCGTCGGCCGCGCCGTCGCCGCGCTTGCCTCAGATCCCGACAGGGGACGCTGGAACGGGCAGTCGCTGTCGAGCGGCGGTCTGGCGCAAATCTATGGATTCACCGATCTCGACGGCTCGCAACCCGACGCCTGGCGCTATCTTGTCGAGGTTCAAGACGTAGGTAAGCCGGCGGACACGACAGGATACCGCTAGAGGCGCCCGGTGACTCGGTCGGCCACCGCTGCCAGATAGGCCTCTGTCAGTTCCCCAATCACCGAGCGTTGCGGTGGCTGGGCGCCGAGATGCAGGCTGCGCAGCTCCGCCATGAACGCCTCCCACATCTCCGGGCCGCCCTCTTCGAGAAGCTGCGCGCGGATGGAGAGTTCTCGGGTTGCAGGTGTGAAGCGCCGGCCCCAGGCGCCCATCTGGGCGATGAGCGGCACCAGTTGGATGGCCGGCTCGGTCAGACTGTAGACCGTCTTCTGCTTGTGTGCCGGGTCCGCACTGGTCGACAGCAGCCCCCTGTCGACAAGCTTCTTGAGCCTGTCGGCCAGGATGTTCGAGGCGACGCCTTCCTCGGAATTGTTGAGCAGGTCGCGGTAGTGCCGCCGATTGCCGAACATGATGTCGCGGATGACGATCAGGCTCCAGCGGTCGCCGAGCATCTCGAGCGTCAGGTTGATCGGGCATCCGGACCGGATCGGCTTGTCCATGCAGGGTCTCCGTATACTGCTTGCAGTATAGGTACAGTTTTGATAGAACGCAACTGCTTGCAAATTGCATACAGAAAGGACACGGGCATGAGTAAGGTAATCGTTTCCGGCTTTTCGCTTTCCGTCGACGGCTTCGGCGCCGGGCCGGACCAGAGCATCGAGGACCCGCTCGGCAAGCGCGGCGAGGAACTGCATACGTGGATGGTTGAAACGGCCATGTTCCACGAGATGCTGGGCAAGGACGGCAGCTCGCGGGGCATCGACAACGACTTCGCAACCCGCTCAATGGAGGGGTTCGGCGCCTTCATAATGGGCCGGAACATGTTCGGTCCGGTCCGTGGCGACTGGCCGGATGACAAGTGGAAAGGCTGGTGGGGCGACAATCCGCCGTATCACGCCCCGACCTTCGTGCTCACTCACCATCCGCGCGACGCAGTCGAGATGGAGGGCGGCACGGTCTTTCACTTCGTGACGGACGGGATAGGGGCCGCGCTCGAACGGGCCAAAGAGGCCGCCGGGGAAAGGAACGTGAAGATCGGCGGCGGCGTTTCCACCGTCCGGCAATATCTTCAGGCCGGGCTGGTCGACGAGATGCATCTCGCCATATCGCCGGTCGTATTCGGCGACGGCGAGGCGCTGTTCGCAGGGATAGATCTGCCGGCGCTCGGCTTTTCCGTCACCGAACATGCCGCGACTGACGCAGCGACCCACATCGTACTCGCTAGATAGAGAAAGGAGGTCGCATCATGCCGAAATTCGTCACCATCGGATACGGCGACCGGGCCGGTTACGAACGCACGCCACAGCCGGTCAGGGACGCCGCGCATGCTCACGACGCCAAGCTGGTTTCGCAAGGCGCGCTGATCGGTATCGCCGGCGCGCCGGCGCAGGTGCGCAATCATGAGGCGGCCGGAATGGAAACGCGCGACGGCCCGTTCATGTCCTGCGATCTGCCGATCGCAGGTTTCGCGGTGATCGAGGCTGCCAGCCTGGAGGAGGCCATCGAGAAGGTCTCGCAGGTCCCCTGCGCCGTTGCACACGGCGTGGTCGAAGTCTGGCCATTGAAGTAGCGTTCATCACTGTAGAGGGAGAAAGGAATTGGCGAAGCTCGTATTCGGTATGAACGTGTCACTGGACGGCTATGTCGATCACGACCGGTTCGCGCCCGACCCCATACTCTTTCGCCATTTCATCGACGAGGCCGAGGAACAGGTGGGCAGTATCTACGGCCGCAACATGTACGAGATCATGCGCTATTGGGACGATGACCACACCGACTGGGAGCCGGAGGGAAGCGCCTTCACAGCGGCCTGGCGGAAACAGACGAAATGGGTCGTCTCCCGCACACTTAAGTCAGTCTGCCCCAACGCAAGGCTTGTTAAGGATGACCTAGAAGGCGCGGTTCGCCAGTTGAAGACCGAGCGCGACGGGGAGATCGAGGTTGCCGGTCCGAACCTGGCGCGAAGCCTCACCTATCTTGGCCTGATCGACGAGTACCGGATTTACCTGCATCCCGTCGTCCTCGGCCACGGCGCGCCCTACTTCGCCGGACCCCGGCCGCCGCTGCGCCTGCTGTCGCATCAACGGATTGGCGAGGATGTGGTCCGGTTGGCCTACGTTCCCGCATGATCTTACTTGGTGAAGGACGGAGATTGGCTGAAGGTCGGATACAACAAAAGCACAACATTCGGAACCTGGAATACCCAACCAGCTGATTTCGTTGTAATTTCAGAGACGTACGTCCAATCCATCATCGGTGCGACGGCGGGCACGGGGGAATCGCAGACGGCGACCATTTTCTCCTGCTGCTATCTACTGGCGATCTCGAACGGGACATTCGTGCGCGATGGATCCGCCCGCTGTCCGCCGACCAGGCGCCAGCAGCACGATTGTCCAAATCGCTCGCAAATTGCGAACGCCGGGCGCTCAGGTCCGCAGCACCCTGTAGATCGCCGGGATGACCAGCACGGTCAGTATGGTCGACGACGCCAGGCCGAAGAGCAGAGAGATCGCCAGTCCCTGGAAGATCGGGTCGGTCAGGATCACCGCCGCGCCGATCATCGCCGCCAGCGCGGTGAGCAGGATCGGCTTGAAGCGGATCGAACCCGCCTCGATCAGCACGTCCGTCAGCGGCCTCCCCTCCTCGCCCGCATGGCGGATGAAGTCGACCAGCAGGATCGAGTTTCTGACGATGATGCCGGCGAGCGCGATGAAGCCGATCATCGAGGTGGCCGAGAACGGCGCGCCGAACAGCCAGTGGCCGCCAAGGATGCCGATGAAGGTCAGCGGGATCGGCGTCAGGATGACCAGCGGCACCTTGAACGAGCCGAACTGCGCCACGACCAGGATGTAGATGCCGAGCAGCGCCACCATGAAGGCCGCGCCCATGTCCCGGAAGGTCACCCAGGTCACTTCCCACTCGCCGTCCCAAAGAAGCGTGGAGACGGTTTCGTCCTGCGGCTGGCCGTGCAGCGATACTTCCGGCTTGGGCAGCCCCGTCCAGTCCTGCGCGTCGATCGCCTCCTGCACCGCGAGCATTCCATAGAGTGGCGCCTCGAAGTCGCCGGCAAGCTCGGCCGTCACCATCTCGGCGGCGCGGCCGTTGTGGCGGAAGACGGGATAGGAGGCGCGGTCTTCGCTCACCTTCACCACGTCGCCGAGTTCGACGACGCCTCGGTCGCCGGGCAGGACGTTCGCCGGGATCGGCGTCGTGAGGAAGCTCTCGTCCAGGGTCCGGTCGCCCTTCGGCCGCTCGAGCCGGATCGGAATCGGCTGCCGGCCGCCGCCGCGGTGCGAGTAGCCGACGGTTCTGCCGCCATTGAGGATGGCGATGGTGTCGAACACGTCGCCCTCCTCGACCCGGAAGAACTCCAGGTCGTCGGTGGAAATCGTGGTGCGCAGCCGGCGCGGCTGCTCGCCATAGGAGTTGTCGACGTCGACGATGAAGGGCACGGAGCGGAACGCCGCCTCCACCTTCTCCGCGACCCTGCGGCGCGTCTCGCCGTCGGGGCCGTAGATCTCGGCGAGCAGTGTCGCCATGACCGGCGGCCCGGGCGGCGGCTCCACGACCTTCAGGCTTGCCCCCTCGGGCAGTTCGAGCGATGCCAGGCTCTCGCGGATGACCAGCGCGATATCGTGGCTCGAGCGGGCGCGCTCCGCCTTCGGCAGGGGGGTGATCGCAACCTCCCCCTGCTGGGGCTCGGTGCGGTAGAAGGAATGCCGCACGAGGCCGTTGAAGTTGAACGGCGCCGCCGTGCCGGCATGGGTCTGCACCGTACGAACTTCCGGAAACTCCATAACCTTTGCCGCCACGGCCTGCGCCACGGCGTCGGTCGCCTCGACGGAAGAGCCTTCCGGCAGGTCGATGGTGACGGAGAGTTCGGACTTGTTGTCGAAGGGTAGCAGCTTGACCGTCACGTCCTTGGTATAGAACAGCGCGAGCGAGCCCAGCGTGAGCACACCCACGACGAGCAGGAAAGCCCAGCTGGCGAGTTTCGACGACAGGATCGGCCGCGCCACCATTGCATAGAGGCGGCCGAGCATGCCTCCGTGCGAGTGCTCGCCATGGGAGGCCACCGGCGCCTTGCCAGCCACCTTCAACATCAGCCATGGCGTCACCATCACGGCGACGAAGAAGGAGAAGATCATCGCGGCCGAGGCGTTGGCCGGGATCGGGCTCATGTAAGGACCCATCATCCCCGACACGAAGAGCATCGGCAAGAGTGCTGCCACGACGGTGAGCGTCGCCACGATGGTCGGATTGCCGACCTCGGCCACCGCCTCGATCGCGGCCTGCTTGCGGTCGCGCCCGTCGCCCATTCCCCAGTGGCGGGCGATATTCTCGATGACGACGATCGCGTCGTCCACCAGGATGCCGATCGAAAAGATCAGCGCGAAGAGCGAGACGCGGTTGAGCGTATAGCCCATCACGCGCGAGGCGAAGAGCGTCAGAAGGATGGTGACCGGAATGACGACGGCGACGACCAGCGCCTCGCGCCGGCCGATCGACAGCCAGACAAGGAGGATGATCGACACCGTCGCCAATCCGAGGTGATAGAGAAGCTCGTTCGCCTTCTCGTTGGCCGTCTCGCCGTAGTCGCGCGTCACCTCGACGGCGATCTCCTCCGGGATCAGCTGGCCTTCGAGGCTCTCGACCCGATGCAGGATCTCCTCCGCCACCGTGACGGCATTCGAGCCCGCACGCTTCGCCACCGCCAGCGTCACCGACGGCAGCCGCAGCAGGCCTTCTCCGTCTCGGGTCACCGTCGCGACGTAGCTCTCCTCGCCGGTGTCGGCAAAAGTGATGTCGGCCACGTCGCGGACATAGACCGGGCGGCCGTCGCGGGCCGTCAGCAGCAGATTGCCGATCTGGGAGGGCGAATTGAGCGTCTCGCCGGCGACCACCATGATCTGCTCGCCCGCGTCGCGAACCCGGCCGGCGGGAAAGGCGCGGTTGGCGCTCTCCACCTTGCCGGCGAGCTGCTGCAGCGTGATCCCGTAGAGCGCCAGGCGGCGCGGATCGGGTGCGACCCGGATGCGCTCGCTGGTCTCGCCGACGAGATAGGTCAGCCCGACATCGTCGATCTTGGCGATCTCGGTGCGCAGTTCGCGCGCGATGCGGGTCAGGTCGTTGGCGGTGATCCGGCCGGCTGCTTCAGGCTTCGGCGCCAGCGTGAGCGAGACGATCGCGACGTCGTCGATGCCGCGTCCGACGATCAGCGGCTCGGGAATTCCGACCGGGATGCGATCCAGATTGGCGCGCACCTTGTCGTGCACGCGCAGCACCGCGGCGTCGGACGACGTTCCGACTACGAAGCGGGCGGTCACCAGCACGCCGTCGTCCATGCTTTGCGAATAGACGTGCTCGACGCCGTCGATGCCCTTGACGATCGTCTCCAGCGGCTCGGTGACGAGCTTCACGGCGTCTTCCGCCTTGAGCCCGTCCGCGCTTACGCGGATGTCGACCATGGGCACGGAGATCTGCGGCTCCTCCTCGCGCGGCAGCGTCATCAGCGCCACGAGCCCGAAGGCGAAGGCTGCGATCAGGAACAGCGGCGTCAGCGGCGAGTCGATGAAGGCTCGCGTCAGGCCGCCCGCGATGCCGAGCGGCTTCGGTGATGATGTCATTGAATGTCCACCACGTCGCCGGCCGAAAGGCCGGTCAGAATCTCGATCTGATCGCTGTCCCCCCGAAGCGGTTCCCCGAGGATGACGGCGCGTTCGACCTGCCCGCCGTCTTCGGTGACGGCGACAAAATCGATGCCTGAACGCGTGACCACGGCGCTGCGCGGGACCACGATCGCCTGCCGCTCGCCCACCGGAACCTCCACGAGAACGCGGGCATCGACGAAGACGCTGTCGAGCGCGTCGACCTCCACGTCGGCCACGACGCGGCCGTTCTCGATCTGCGGATAAATCTTGGCCATGCGGCCGACCAGTTCCTCGCCGTTGGCGCTGATGCTGATCTTCGACCCCTCGACCAGCGTGGCCGAGTGCCGCTCGGGTATGGCGAGGCGGAGGAAGAACCCGCCGCCGCCGAGCGTGGCGACCGTCTCGCCCGGCATGATCACCGCGCCGCGCGTCACCGGGACGGTCAGGATACGGCCGGCGGCCGGCGCCAGCACGTCGCCCTCCTCGCCCTGCTGGACCACGACGGAACGTTGCGCCTGGGTGGAGGCAATTTGGTTCTGGGCAACCTCGACGTCGGTGCGCAGCTGGTCGAGGCGCTGCGCCGTGACGATGCCGCGATTGACCAGGGTTTCGCCGCGTTCGAGTTCCGTCCGCGCTTTTGTCAATTGCGCCTCCAGCGAACGAAGCTGGGCGTCGAGTGCAGCGACCTGGAAGTCGATCTTGTCGTCGCGCACGGTGGCGATGCGCTGTCCGGCCTCAACCTCGTCGCCTTCGGTGACGATGAGGTCGACCACCGTGCCACCGATGCGCGCCCTGGCCGGCACGAGATCCCGCGCTTCCACGCGGCCGTAGACTGCCTTCCATTCGGTGATGGTGGTCGGCTCGACGGTATACGGCTCGGCCAAGGCAACGCTTGCCGCCAGCACGGCCGCGACGGTCAGGAGAATGCGCATCGGTGGGACCCAGTCTTTCAGAAGGCGCAGCCCGGCTTCACGCCGAACAGCTTGAAGAGCGACGCCGCCGGGCAGAACCCGGTGAAGGAGGACTGCAGGAGGTTCAGGCCGATGAAGACGGTGAACCAGACGAAGAGCGGCGACACCCATACGGTCAGCGCGACCGAGAGCAGCACCATGAAGCCGGCGAAGGCGAGGACGGAACGATCGAGAGTCATTGCGGATCTCCATTGAATGAACACATGAACACTTATGCATGTGTTTTGCGATGTTCAAGTCCCGCGCCGCCGCTTTCGGCCGCTCGCCGGCCGGTTTCGCCGGCCGGGGGAGCGCTCAGGCGGGCGCCTTGTCTTTCTCCAGGTCGATCTTGACGTCCTTCAGCTTGTCGATCCCGAGCACCTGAAGCGCGAGCTTCTCGTAGAACGGCTCGGACTTTCCCGACCGGATCTTGTGCAGGAAGTACTTTTCGAACCCCACCTTGGCCGTGTGGACCCACTTGCCCGAAGCGGACCAGTTGACGTTGCGCGGCGGAATCTGCGGCTGCGCCACGAAGGCGATGCCCGAATCCCCGAAATCGGCGAGGCAGACCGCGTTCCAGGTGCCCTGAGCGTCCGGCTCCTTGCCGTCGACCAGGCGGGCGATGTTTCGGGCCGTCGCCGTGACCATGGATTCGATCATGAAACCGGTCTTCGGCACGCCCACCGGCACCGGCGTCTTGCCGACCGGCGGGATCGCCACGCACACGCCGATGCCGAATACCTGCGGGAAGGCCGGATTGCGCTGGTGCGCGTCGACCACGATGAACCCGCGCGGATTGGTCAGCCCTTCGATGCCGCGCACCGCCTCCACGCCGCGGAATGCCGGCAGCATCATCATGAAGCGGTGCGGGAGTTCGTGCACCCGCTGCACCGATCCATCCTCGGCGATTTCCGAGACGTGCAGCGTGGCGGGCTCGACCTTGTCGACCCGGGCATTGGTGATCCACTTGATGTGATGCTGGCGAAGCTCGCTCTCGAGCAGACCCTTGGTGTCGCCCACCCCGTCGAGCCCGAGATGGCCGATATACGGCTCAGACGTCACGAAGGTCATCGGCACCTTGTCGCGGACCTTTGCGTCGCGCAGTGCCTTGTCGAGGATGAAGGCGAATTCGTAGGCCGGCCCGAAGCAGGATGCTCCCTGCACGGCGCCGATGATCACCGGGCCGGGATTCTTCACCAGTTCGTCGAACGCGGTCTTTGCCTGCAGAGCATGGTCGACATGGCAGACCGACTGCGTGTTGGCCGCCGGTCCGAACCCCTCGATCTCGTCGAAGGCGAGGTCCGGCCCGGTCGCTATCACCAGATAGTCGTAGGACAACGTGGATCCGTCGTTGAGATCGATCCGCTTCTCGGCCGGATGCACCCTCTTCGCACCCTGCGGGTAGAGTTCGATGCCGCGCCGCCCGAATACCTTGGTGAGATCGACCTCGATCGCCTCCCGGCTGCGCCAGCCGACGGCGACCCAGGGATTGGATGGAACGAAGGAGTAGCTGCTGCCATTGTTCACGACCGAGACCCGGTGCGCCTTGCCCAAGGCGTCGCGAAGTTCGTAGGCCATGATCGTGCCGCCGAGCCCCGCTCCCAGAACCACCACATGTGACATGCCGAATGCCTCCCGTAGGTTGGATATCGCCGGCCGCGCCGACAGTTCGCATGAAACATAAGCGGTCGGGCGCTGCGCGCTTTGATATCGGTCAACGGATCTCCGGTTGCGCTTTCGCGGACCAGGCATCACGCTCGCGGTACTGGTTCACCGCTGGTGAGGAGGATATGACTGGGTCCGCAACGGAATGGCGGGGGAAGCAATGCCGAGCATCGACAGCATCTTCAATGCCTTCGTGACGATCCTCGTCACAGTCGACCCGCCCGGTCTGGCGCCCCTCTTCCTCGCACTCACCAAGGGCATGAACCGGTCGGAGCGCCAGCAGGTGGGGTTGCGGGCTTCCATCATCGGTTTCCTGGTACTCGCCCTCTTCGCGGTGGCCGGCGCGGCGATCCTGTCGGTCTTCGGCATCACGCTGCCCGCCTTCCGGGTCGCCGGCGGGCTGCTCCTGTTCTTCATCGCCTTCGAGATGATCTTCGAGCGCCGTCAGGAGCGGAAGGAAAAGAGCGCAGACACGGCGATCACCCGCGACCACATCCACAACATCGCCGCCTTCCCGCTTGCCATCCCGCTCATTGCCGGGCCGGGGGCGATATCGGCGACCGTGCTGCTGTCGGGCTCCTTCGACAGCGTCGCAGCGCAGGTCGTGCTCGTCGGCGTGATCCTCGTCTGCATCGCCCTCACCTATCTCGTCTTCCTGCTGGCCGAACGCGTCGACCGCTTCCTCGGCCAGACCGGACGCTCGATACTCACCCGTCTGCTCGGGGTCATCCTCGCCGCGCTTGCGGTCCAGTTCGTCGCCGACGGCATCCGGGCGCTGGTGCTGGCGTGACGCCCCTCCCCCCGGGTGCCGGTCGGTATGCGGCATCTTCGAAAACGGCATCCGTCCTCCTCCTCGTCCTGGCCGAGATGGCCGGCATGAGCCTCTGGTTCGTCTCGGCGGCCATTCTTCCCGACATGGTGCGCGAGGCGGGGGTGTCCGCGACACGGCAGGCGCTGCTGTCGAGCAGCGTGCAGGCCGGCTTCGTGCTCGGTGCGCTTGTCGTTTCGATCAGCGGCATCGCAGACCGGCTTGACCCCCGGCGCGTGTTCGCCGCGTCCGCCTTCCTGGCCGCCGCCGTCAACCTGTCTCTGCTCGCCCTCCCCATCGGCGGCAACGCCGCCATCGCCGCGCGGTTCGCCACCGGGGCGCTTCTGGCCGGCGTGTACCCGATCGGCATGAAGATCATCGTCGGCTGGGGGTTGCGCGACCGCGGATTCCTCGTTGGGCTGCTGGTCGCCGCGCTCACTTTGGGCAGTTCGATGCCCTACTTCGCAGCCTTTCTCGGCGGAGCGGACTGGCGCCTGACCGTCATGGCCGCATCGGCTCTGGCCGGTCTCGGCGGCCTCCTTGTGCTGGCGACAGGTCTCGGCCCGCATCACGTGCGCGCTTTACGTTTCGAGCCGTCGGCGATCAGGCTCGCCTGGACCAACCGAGAGATCCGCTACGCCTATTGCGGCTATTTCGGCCACATGTGGGAACTCTTCTCCATGTGGGCCTGGATCGGCGCTGCCTCGGCCGCATCCTTCTCGTTCAGCATGGCTGCCGAGGAAGCGCAGAGCCTTGGCAAGCTGACGGCGTTCCTCGCCATCGCGCTCGGCGCCATCTTCTGCGTGCCGGCCGGCTGGGCGGCCGACCGCGTCGGCAAGGCGGAAGTGACGATCGTGGCCATGGCCGCCAGCGGACTGGCCGGGCTTCTCACGGCAGCGACCTTCGGCGGCGCGCCCGCGATCACGAGCGCGCTGGTGCTTCTGTGGGGCATATCGGTCATTCCGGATTCCGCCCAGTTCTCCGCGATCGTGGCCGACAAGGCGCCGCCTCACCTCGCCGGCAGCCTTCTGACCTTCCAGACGGCGATCGGCTTCGCGCTGACCATTCTCACCGTGCAGATGACCCCGGTCGCCGCGCAGGCCTTCGGCTGGCCGCCTGTGCTGGCGGCATTGGCGGCGGGACCGTTCCTCGGCATCGCTGCCATGTGGCCGCTCAGGCGGACCAGGGCGAAGGAGAGCTAGAGCCACGCGAATTCGCGCAAAAGCATCGACGCTCGCGGCGGATTTCAAGGTTCGCGGACGACCCGATGCAAGCCTCGCCTCGCGCCGCCCCGTCAGGCGATCGGCAGCATCAGCCGCAGCATCGGCAACCCGTCGAAATCGACGTCGGCCGCATATTCCTCGCGGTGATGCGGTCCGTCCCTCGGGCGCACATGCCCGACCATGCCGATCCACTCGATCATCCGACCGTAGCGTTCGACGACATCACCGTCGGTATCGGAGTGCCATACTGTAGCGTATTTCCGCGCCGGGAGCGCGAGCTCCGTCCAGGCCTCTTCGCTGGCCGCCTCGCGCTCGCCCCTCTCGAATCCGACGAACGTACGAAATCGTCCCGGCCCCGTATTCCAGGAGACGCCGACGATCGAGCCGCCCCAGAGCGATCGTCCCAGGTCGCCGCTGCGCGCCTGCACCGTCTTCAACACCGAGCGGACCGCGCCGGCGGCTGCCTCCTCATGGGTCCCCTCCCAGAAAAGGCCCTCGAGATCCTGCGCCGGCCGCTCGGTTATGCCGAACTCTCCGAATGCAGGCGCTTGCGGGCCGCACAACAGACACATGGATCAGAAAGGCTCCGGTTGGGCGGAGTGCCAACGACATGCGCAGGGACACTCCCTCTGATTTCCCGATGCGGAAACATGCCTACAAACTCGGCGCGTGTAAACTTCCTCCTCGCCCGTGTCGCCCGACGGCATCGCCGCTAACGCGTCCGCCGCGTGATGCGAAGCGGTTGCGAACAAAGCGGAAACGGGCTTCATTCCCGCGCATGAACCTCGCCCTCCGTGATTCGCCCCTTGCCCGGGAGCCGAAGGATTATCTCGCGCGCCTGAACCGGGAGCAGCGGGCGGCCGTCGAACATGGGGGTGGCGAAGTGGCCGCTCCGCTGCTGATCATCGCCGGCGCCGGCTCGGGCAAGACCAGCACGCTGGCGCATCGCGTGGCGCACCTGATCGTCAAGGGTGCCGATCCGCGCCGCATCCTGCTGATGACGTTTTCCCGCCGGGCGGCGTCGGAGATGACGAAGCGGGTCGAGCGGATCGCGGCGGAGGTGATGGGCGACAAGGCCGCCGTGCTGACGGAAGGCCTGAGCTGGGCTGGCACCTTCCACGCGGTCGGCGCGCGGCTGCTGCGCGACTATGCGCTGGAAATCGGGCTCGATCCGGCCTTCACCATCCACGACCGCGAGGATTCGGCCGACCTGATGAACCTCGTCCGGCACGAACTCGGCCTGTCGAAGACCGAGAGCCGCTTTCCGGCAAAGGGCACGTGCCTGGCCATCTATTCGCGCGTGGTCAACGCACAGGCCGAACTGGAGCCGGTGCTGGCCAAGAACTTTCCCTGGTGCGTCGGCTGGGCGCAGGAACTCAAGACGCTGTTCGCCGCCTATGTCGACGCCAAGCAGGCGCAGAACGTGCTCGACTACGACGACCTGCTGCTCTGGTGGGCTCAGATGTGCGCCGAGCCGGCGATCGCGGAGCATCTCTGCGCCCGCTTCGATCACATCCTGGTCGACGAATACCAGGACACCAACCGCCTGCAAGCGGCGATCCTCATCGCGCTGAAGCCGGACGGGCACGGGCTGACGGTGGTCGGCGACGACGCGCAGTCGATCTATTCCTTCCGCGCCGCGGAGGTGCGCAACATCCTCGATTTCCCGGCCCTGTTCGCGGAGCCGGCCGGGATCGTCACGCTCGACCGCAACTACCGCTCGACCGACACACTGCTCGCCGCCGCCAACGCCGTAATCGGCGAGGCTTCGGAGCGCTTCACCAAGGACCTGTGGACGGAGCGGCGCTCTTCGGAGAAGCCGCGGCTGGTCACCGTGCGCGACGAGGCCGAGCAGGCGAACCATGTCTGCGAAGAGGTGCTGGAGGAGCGCGAGCGGGGCACGCTGCTGAAGCACCAGGCGGTGCTCTTCCGCGCCTCGCATCATTCCGGCCCGCTGGAGATCGAACTCACGCGCCGCAACATCCCCTTCGTGAAGTTCGGTGGGCTGAAGTTCCTCGATTCCGCCCATGTGAAGGACGTGCTCGCCGCGCTGCGATTCGCGGAGAACCCGCGTGACCGGGTGGCCGGCTTTCGGGTCCTGCAGCTGATGCAGGGCGTCGGCCCCTCGGCCGCAAGTGCCGCGATCGAGGCGATGGAGCGGGCACTCGACCCTGTTCTCGGGCTGCAGTTCTTCAAGCCTCCGGCACGCGCGCAGGACGACTGGCCGGCATTCGTGGAGATGTTTTCCGGGCTGCGCGGACAATCCGCGTGGCCCGCCGACCTCGAGCGGGTTCGCCTGTGGTACGGGCCGCATCTGGACAGGAACCACGAGGACGCCGCGGCGCGCCGCGCCGACCTCCTGACGCTGGAGCAGATCGCGGCCGGCTACCCTTCGCGCGAGCGCTTCCTGACCGACCTGACGCTCGATCCTCCCGACGCGACCAGCGACGAGGCCGGGCCGCCGCATCTGGACGAGGACTACCTGATCCTCTCGACCATCCATTCGGCCAAGGGGCAGGAGTGGACGAAGGTCTTCGTGCTCAACGCAGTCGACGGCTGCATTCCCTCGGACCTCGCCGCTGGCGAGCGCGAGGAGATCGAGGAGGAGCGTCGCCTCCTCTACGTCGCGATGACGCGCGCCAAGGATTCGCTCCACCTGATCACGCCGCAACGCTTCTTCGTGCACGGACAGGCCGCGCGCGGCGACCGCCACGTCTATGCGCAGCGCACGCGCTTCATCCCGGACCACATCCTCGACCGGTTCGACAGATCGGA
>CATMOC010000036.1 GCA_950071955.1 uncultured Mesorhizobium sp.
GCGTGACCTGGGGCAGTGGCATCGGCCGAATCCCCTGGGTTTTGCTCGGCGTTTCGTCCATTCGTTGTCGGTATAAACGTAATGCCATGCCCGGCCGCTTACAATCACCGGGCAAGCTTTTTGAGCCTCCCCTTGACCGAAAACCGTACTATGGGATGATTTTTCCCGCCCCAGCGGGTATACGGGGGCGGCTTAACGGAGTCCCGGATTTCTTCACATGACGGTTTTGATTACCGGCGCCGCCGGCTTCATCGGCATGCACGTCTCCGTGCGCGCCAACGTCCGCACGGCGCAGGCGGCATCCAACAGCCTGGCGGCGGGTCTCGACATCGCCTTCAAGTCGGGCGCCATCACCGGCATGCTCGTCGCCGGCCTCGCGCTGCTCGGCGTGTCGGTCTACTACTGGGTGCTGGTCGGTCCCCTGGGGCTCGCGCCGAACGACCGGGCCGTCATCGACGCGCTCGTGGCGCTCGGCTTCGGCGCCTCGCTGATCTCGATCTTCGCGCGTCTGGGCGGCGGCATCTTCACCAAGGGCGCCGATGTGGGCGGCGACCTCGTGGGCAAGGTGGAAGCCGGCATTCCCGAGGACGACCCGCGCAACCCCGCGACCATCGCCGACAATGTGGGCGACAACGTCGGCGACTGCGCCGGCATGGCCGCCGACCTCTTCGAGACCTATGCGGTGACCGTGGTCGCGACGATGGTGCTGGGCGCGATCTTCTTCGGCGGCACCGCCATTCTCGGCAGCGTGATGCTCTACCCGCTCGCCATCTGCGGGGCCTGCATCATCACCTCCATCATCGGCACCTTCTTCGTCAAGCTCGGCTCCAACGGCTCCATCATGGGCGCCCTCTACAAGGGCCTGATCGTGACCGGCCTCCTGTCCATCATCGGCCTTGGCGGAGCGACTTCGCTGACGGTCGGATGGGGCGACATCGGGGTCGGCGGCGGCGTCGCCGTCAACGGAACCTACCTGTTCGTCTGCGGCATCGTCGGCCTGATCGTAACCGGACTGATCGTCGTCATCACCGAATACTACACCGGCACCAACAAGCGCCCGGTGAACTCGATCGCCCAGGCGTCGGTGAGCGGCCATGGCACCAACGTCATCCAGGGACTGGCCGTGTCGCTGGAAGCCACCGCGCTGCCGGCCATCGTCATCGTCGGCGGCATCATCGTCACCTACCAGCTCGCCGGGCTCTTCGGCACGGCGATCGCGGTGACGACCATGCTCGGGCTCGCCGGCATGATCGTGGCGCTCGACGCCTTCGGTCCGGTGACCGACAATGCCGGCGGCATTGCCGAAATGGCCGGCCTGCCCAAGGAGGTGCGCCAGTCGACCGACGCGCTCGACGCGGTCGGCAACACCACCAAGGCGGTCACCAAGGGCTACGCGATCGGCTCGGCCGGTCTCGGCGCCCTGGTGCTGTTCGCGGCCTATTCCTACGACCTCGAATTCTTCATGGCCAACAGCCAGACCTACCCATACTTCGCGGGCATGGAGAATGTGTCGTTCTCGCTCTCCAACCCCTACGTGGTGGCGGGTCTGATCTTCGGCGGCCTGATCCCATACCTGTTCGGCGGCATCGCCATGACCGCAGTGGGACGCGCGGCAGGCGCGGTCGTCGAGGAGGTTCGCCGGCAATTCCGCGAGAAGCCGGGCATCATGGAAGGCAAGGACCGTCCGGATTATGCCCGCGCGGTGGACATGCTGACCAAGGCGGCGATCCGGGAGATGATCATCCCCTCGCTGCTGCCGGTTCTGGCGCCGCTGGTCGTCTACTTCGGCGTGCTGCTGATCTCCGGCTCGAAAGCCTCGGCCTTCGCGGCACTCGGCGCCTCGCTGCTAGGCGTGATCGTCAACGGCTTGTTCGTCGCCATCTCGATGACCTCGGGCGGCGGCGCCTGGGACAACGCGAAAAAGTCCTTCGAGGACGGCTTCGTCGACAAGGACGGCGTCAAGCACATGAAGGGTTCGGAAGCCCACAAAGCCTCCGTCACCGGCGACACGGTCGGCGATCCCTACAAGGATACCGCCGGCCCGGCCGTGAACCCGGCCATCAAGATCACCAACATCATGGCGCTCCTGCTGCTGGCGGTGTTGGCGCACAGCTGACCGGCGTAGAGCCGCCCGAGAACAAAAGTCCCCGCCGGAGCGATCCGGCGGGGTTTTCGCTTTTGGGGGATACACGGTCGTCGTCCAGTTTCCGGGCATCGTGAGCGATCCGATCGGCCCATAGGCGCTCCGCCGGTTGACTTGGCCGCGGGTTCTCCGCAAGTTTGCATGAAGAACAACGGACAGCGCTCATGCACCGGTCTGAAGCAGAGCGGACCGTCGTCATTGCCGACGATCATGCGGTCGTCCGCAGCGGGTTGCGCAATATTCTTTCCTCACTTCAAGGTGTCCGGATCATCGGGGAAGCTGCGAACGGCCTTGAAGCCATCGCATATGGCAAGAGGTATCAGCCTTCGATGATGACACTCGATGCCGGGATGCCAATGTGCAACGGCATGGAGGTCCTTGGCGAGGTGCGACGCTGGTCGCCCAGAACTCGGGTCTGCGTGGTGACGGGATTCACGTCAGTGGGCAGTCTCTCCGACTGGCGATCGGCTGGTGTGGACGGACTATTTCTCAAGAGTTCTGAACCGGCGGAACTGCGGGAAGGATTTAGCCGGATACTTGCCGGGAGCACCTATCTCCAGCACGACATCCGTTGCCTTCTCGATGATCGACAACAGGTTGTCGAGCTCACCTTGCGGGAACGGCAGATCCTCCATCAGGTGACTCTCGGACTTTCCAATGCCGAAATCGCCGAGAAGCTCTCGATCAGTCCGAAGACGGTGGATAATCATCGCTCCCGCCTCATGGCCAAGCTCGGGGTCCATTCCGTAGCGCAACTGGTTGCCTACGCGCTAAAGGAAGGACTGCTGGAGCCGGCGCGCCAGGCTTAGCTGGCGACGAGCTTCCAATCCGGCTGTGGCGCGACCTCCGAAAAATCGTGTCTGGCTTCTCTCGAATAGGGTGTGGACCTCATGCGGGATACCGGGCGGGGCAGATAGATATGATCCCGAAGGGCAACCTGGAAGGAGGAACGACATGAAGATGAACATCCTTTGCGCCGCATTGATCGCTTCGAGCGCTGCTTTCGCCGGCCTTGCCACGACGACCACAAGCGCCATCGCCGGCCAGTGGAAGAACTGCAACCATGAAGGCGGGTTCTGCAACCCGTCCGGTTACACGACGAAGATCCGCTATGGCGTCAACGGCAGGTGGAAGGTGAAGAACACCACCGGCGGTGTCTGGTGCACCAATCAGAATTTCGGAGATCCTGCCCCGGGAAGGCGCAAGAACTGTGATGCCTACTACCCGAACTGGGAAACTTGCACACACGAGGGCGGCTTCTGCAAGGTCGGTGCGGGCACCTCCGTCCGCTACGGCACCAGCCCGCACAAGTCCGGGAGTTACAACCAGAAGAAGGCCGGAAACGGCGGCATCTGGTGCGACAACCACAATTTCGGCGACCCGGCGTTGGGGAAGCGCAAGAATTGCTGGGTGCTGAAGTAGCGCGCGTGATCGTCATGTCCGATCTAAGACCGGGCGGCGGCAAACCGCCCGGCTTCAAGTGTCGAACGGCGTGTCATTCGGCTGGCTGACCAATGATCAAGGGCTTCAGGCCCGATATCCGGAAATGCGTTCCACGCCGGTTCGTCGCGATCCGCGATATGGTCCAGCCGTTCTTCGCGCATATCCTGCTCACTGCCTCGAGCCCCAGCCCTTCTCCGCGGCGGCGCTGCACCGCAACGCCAAAGTCTGCTTCTCCGTGGTCGAGAATTCCCTTGCCGCGATCGACGACATCGATCGCCGCGCCATCGAATCTCCTGCGTACACCGATCAGTATCCGGTCCGATCCGCTGTGCATGATCGCGTTCGAGACGAGGTTTGTGAGGACACGCAGAAGGTCCACGGGATCGGCCTGAACGCGTAGGGAAGTCTTCACGGCCCTCAGGTCTATTCCATGTGATGTCGCTTCGTCGGTGAACATGAAGACTGCGTTCTCAATGGGCGCGAAAAGAGGAAACTCTTCATCGCTGATGGCATCATCGGGCGACCCGCTTTTCTCCGCAGCGGGTTCGTCGAGCGCCGGTCGCCGGACATCGACCAGTTGCTGAAGGTAGGCGAGAGTTTCGGACAATTGCACGCGTGTCTCCGCACCAGCCATGCCGGGATCGTCGGACATTCGCTCGACAGCAATCTGCAGGGAGAGGAGCGGCTGCCGGATGTCGTGGCGGGTGGTATCGAGTTCAAGCGAGCGCTGGACTGCAAGATCGCTCGACTGTCTCTCCCTTCGGCGCAGCACCCAGGTCTGGCGCGCAACCGCCAGGGAAAAGACGAAGCCGTCCAGCAGCTGCCCGTATCGCAGCACCGCCTCCTTCTGTCCTGGCGGTAACAACGAATCCATCTGCGAGAGAACAGTGAATGCCCCGACATAGCCAAAAAGAACGAGCGAACCGAGGAGATAGAATGCGCCGCCCGGAATTCTATCGCGTACGGCCGCGAGTGACGCTGCCATCTGGAGTACCAGGAAACCGAGCACGATGAGACCGGCGTACGATTTTACCGTAGCGAGTGGCAGGAAGATCGGCGCCGGCATGTAGCAGATCGCCACGGCGAGCAGCACCATGATCGATCCATTGAGGATGGCGTGCCGCTTCCCTGTCTTGATGAATTCGCGCGCCATGAGCAGCGCGAAGCAGACGGCGACGAGTCCGATCACATGCGATGCAACCGCGTTCCATTCAGGCAGAGCCGGCCAGATATGAGCGAACAGTGTGCCGTCGAGCTGGGCATTGTAAGCCATGACGGACAAGAAGAACCCCGCGTAGAGCGCAGCAACCTTTGAGCGAAGCGCAACGGCGAAGGTGAGGATGAAAACGAGCAGAACCAGTGCGGCGGCATAAAAGATGGCGAGCGGGATCTCCCGGGCGAGATTGACCTCCGCAGCGCGGGAGGAGGGGTAAATCGACAGGGGCAGCGTCGCGGGACCATCGAACTCGGCATAGAGCCAGAGACGGATCGCCTCGCCCGGACCGAGCGAGAAGGCCTCGCTGACGAGATGCCGAGAGAGCACAGCCCGATCGTAGAACGGTGTTTCATCATCCTCATCGAGAATCTTGCGGGTCTGCCCGCTGACCTCAAGCCAGACCTCCAGCTTGCGCAAGTAAGGTCGTCCGGCATCGAGAACCCACTCTTCTGCAACCGAGCCTTCATTGCGTAGCAGTGACGTCAGCCAGAATCCGCTGTGCGTAAGTCCGAACGATAAGTCCGGATCGGGGACGGCCATGAAGAGACCGCGGGTGAACATGTCCCGTGCGGCCTGCAGGCCGACGGAAGAACGGGGCACCTCCACATATGCCAAATGATTGCCAATGTGGTCCGCCGTGATGCCGTGGCTCAGCGGGAGCGGCTGATCCCCGGGAGCACAGATGCCCTGAGGAAGCTGGCAGAGTATAATAGCAAACAGAAGCGCAACGACGGAAAGCGGACGCCGAGCCGCGCCGATACAGGCGGTCGAGCCGCCCCGAACGAGATGTCCCGTGTTGGTCGGCAGTTGCGGAAAACGCACTTCGCCCTCGGGTCATTCGAAATAGTGGTAGCGGTCAGCCTGGACCGCACCTCATCGTGGAAGTTGCGGCTCCATCTTACCGATCTGGGATGATCCTCCAAGGAGTTCTCCACGCGACTGTGGCGCCCCGCGTTTCCTCCAGACGAGGCTATGGTTCACCCCGGGTTGCTCCGGTGTCCTTTTCGAACCGTCTGCTGGCAGCCCCCCATCACGGCGTCCGGTGTTTCGGTGAGGAAAGATAGTCCCCTCGTGAAACCGGAGAAAGCAGGGACGGATAGAACAACCCCCGCTCATCGAGTCCCACCGACTCGCGAAATCCCGGCGTCAGATCCCCATCCTCAGTTCGGCCCGCTATTGCCGAACGGGCCGCCCGCAGGCGGCTTGCCGCCGGACAGGCCGGAGAAGAGCTGGCCGACGAAGGACTGGTCCTTGCCGCCGGTCGGCGTCGTGCGCGAGACGAAGTCGAAGACCTTACCGTCCTTGAGGCCGTAGTGTGCGATGTTGTCCACGCGGCCTTCGTCGTTGAAATAGACCGCCATCACCTGCTGGTCGACGATCTTGGGGTTCATGAAGGCGACGGGACGGACGCGCTTCTGGGAGATGTAGTAGAAGACCTCGGTGTCGAAGGTCGCGGTGGTCGACGGCGAGCCGAGCGCCAGGAGCACCTGCTCGCGGCTCGATCCCACCGGCACGAGTTCGAGTGCCTGTTCGTCGATCACATAGCCCTGGGTAAGGGTTTCGCTGGGGGTGAGGGAGGCGGTGGTGCAGCCGGAAAGCACGATCCCCGCTGCGGCAATGCCCAACGCCGCCGGCCGAAGGATGGACCCTGCCTTGAAAAACTGCGACCGCACCGACATCTCCATGCAAATCGGCCCTTCAAGCTTGCGCGGGGCCGCGAACTCGGTAAACCAGCTTCTTCGCCGATGCAACCTGACCCGCTGCGTGCGTGGCACACGAGGGAGACATGCCCGGCATGCTCAGACAATTCTTGGGCCTGCGGCCGAACGCCAACAGGGCCGTAGCGGATGCCGTCTACAGCCGAATCGTGGCGGCGGCGCGGCAGCCCGAATTCTACGCCAACTGGGACGTGCCCGATACGCCGCTGGGGCGTTTCGAGATGTTGTCCCTGCACGTCTTCCTGTTCATGCACCGCGCGCGCGGTGGCGACCAGGCGCTCGGCGACCTGACGCAGGAACTGACGGACGGCTTCTTTACCGACGTCGACCATTCGCTGCGGGAACTCGGTATCGGCGATCTCGGCGTCCCGAAACGCATGAAGAAGCTCGCGCGGATGTTTTACGGCCGCGCGGAAGCCTATGGTGCGGCTCTGCAGGCCGGAGATGTGTCGGCGCTTGCCGCGGCGTTCCAGCGCAACATCCGGCCCGACGTCGCGGAGTGGAACGGAGCCGGTCCCCTGTCGCTTTATGCGATGGAGGTCGAGCGAAGTCTCGCGGCGCAGACGTCCGAGCAACTGCTGCAGGGCAGGGTGGAATTCCCGTCGCCGGTTCGCTAGATCGCGGAAGCCGATATGAACGAACATCAGAAGAGCCCGATCTCGTTTCACGCCAGCATCCTGCGGCTGCCCAGGAAGGGCATGCCCGTCGTACTGGAACCCAATGCCGCCCAGCGGGAGGCGCTGGCGAGCGAACACGACCTCCTGAGCGTCGATAGCTTCCGCGCGGACATGCTCGTGGAGCCCTGGAAAGGCGACGGCGTGCGAGTGTCCGGCGAGGTCGCGGCGCACATCACGCAAGCCTGCGTGGTCACGCTCGAGCCGGTGGAGAGCGATCTGCACGCACGAATCGACGCCCTGTTCATCCCCGAGCATTCGCCGCTCGCGCGATACGAGAGGGATCCGTCCGGCGAGATCCTGGTCGATCCGGAAGGGCCGGATGCGCCCGAGGTCTTTTCCGGCGACAGGATCGACGTCGGCGCCCTGGCGGAGGAATTCTTCGCGCTCGAAATCGACCCCTATCCGCGCAAGGCGGCGCCCTCCGGCGAGGCCGTTCATGGAGACAGGTCGTTCAGGGACGAGACCGAATCGCCATTCGCCAGGCTCGCCGACCTGAGGAGGAAACTCTGAACGCATTGGCCAAGCGGCCCGATTACGGTTGTGCCTGCCGCGAAAACAGCTATTTTCGCCGCACTTTGCGGGACGCACTCGGGTTGCGGATCATGATGGGAACAGCGTGGTAAGAATCTCCATCGATGCCATGGGCGGCGACCACGGACCGGCGGTCATCGTCGCGGGTCTTCAGAACGTGGTTCAGAGGCGTTCCGATGTCCGCTTCCTCATTTTCGGCCAGGAGGAAGTCGTTGCGCCGGTGCTGGCCCGGTTTCCGAAGGTCGCGGCAGTTTCGGACTTCGTCCACTGCGAGGTCGCGGTGCGCATGGACGACAAGCCCAGCCAGGCGCTTCGGCACGGGCGCTGGAAATCGTCCATGTGGAAGGCGGTCGAGGCGGTGAAGGCGGGCGATGCCGACGTGTGCATTTCGGCCGGCAACACCGGCGCGCTGATGGCCATGTCGAAGTTCTGCCTGCGCACCATGGCAAGCATCGAGCGGCCGGCGATTGCGGCCATCTGGCCGACGGCCAAGAGCGAGAGCATCGTTCTCGACGTGGGGGCCACGATCGGCGCCGACGCGCACCAGCTCATCGATTTCGCCATTCTCGGCTCGGCGATGGCTAGGGCGCTGTTCCAGGTCGACCGGCCGACTGTGGGGCTGCTCAACGTGGGGGTCGAGGAAATCAAGGGCCAGGAAGACGTGCGCGAGGCGGGCCGGCTCCTGCGCGAAGCCGATCTCAGGACAATGGACTACCGGGGCTTCGTCGAGGGCGACGACATCGGCAAGGGCACGGTCGACGTCGTGGTGACGGAAGGCTTCGCCGGCAATATCGCTCTCAAGACGGCCGAGGGGACGGCCAGACAGATCGCCGAGTATCTGAGGGCCGCGATGAGCCGTACCTGGATGGCCAAGATCGGATACGTCTTCGCGCGCGATGCCTTCCGGCGGCTGCGCGAGAAGATGGACGTCCGCAAGATCAACGGCGGGGTGTTCTTGGGTCTCAACGGCATCGTCGTGAAGAGCCATGGCGGCACCGACGACGAGGGCTTTGCCGCGGCCGTGGAACTCGGCTACGACATGGTACGCAACAGGTTGATCGACAAGAT
The DNA here is from genome assembly GCA_950071955.1 of uncultured Mesorhizobium sp. Classification (GTDB taxonomy): domain Bacteria; phylum Pseudomonadota; class Alphaproteobacteria; order Rhizobiales; family Rhizobiaceae; genus Aquibium; species Aquibium pacificus. The sequence continues at coordinate 8,797 of CATMOC010000036.1, forward strand.
CCGAGCCGATATCGACCTATTCCACGCAAAGGTGCCCGACGTGCGAGTCCGGGCCGGATCGAACGGCGAGTAGGTGCAAGCATGATACGTTCCGTCGTATGCGGCGTGGGTTCCGCATTGCCCCGCCGCGTCATGCGCAACGCCGATTTCGAAGGCATCATGGAAACGTCCGATGCCTGGATCGTGCAAAGGACCGGCATCAAGCAGCGCCACATCGCCGACGACACCGAGACAACGGCGTCGCTGGGAGAGGCGGCTGCGCGGGCTGCCCTCAAATCGGCCGGCATGACGCCGGACGACATCGACCTGATCGTGCTCGCCACATCGACTCCGAACCGCACCTTCCCGGCCACCTCTGTGGAGATCCAGGAACGACTCGGCATGCACCATGGCTTTGCCTTCGACATGCAGGCCGTCTGCAGCGGCTTCGTCTATGCGATGACGACGGCCGATCTCTACATCCGCGGGGGTCTCGCCAGGCGCGTCCTGGTGATCGGCTCGGAGACCTTCTCGCGCATCCTGGACTGGACCGACCGCTCGACCTGTGTCCTGTTCGGAGACGGCGCGGGCGCGGTCATCCTCGAGGCGGCCGAAGGCAGCGGGACGATCCAGGACCGCGGCATCCTCGCCGCCAGCCTGAGGTCCGACGGATCGCACCTGGAAAAACTCTATGTCGATGGCGGCCCCTCGACCACCGGAACCGTCGGGCACCTGCGCATGGAAGGCCGCGAGGTCTTCAAGCACGCGGTTGCCATGATCACCGACGTGGTGGAGGCGACCTTCGGAGCCGGTGGCATCACCGCCGACGATCTCGACTGGTTCGTTCCGCACCAGGCCAACAAGCGGATCATCGACGCCTCGGCCAAGAAACTCGGGATCGCGGAGGAAAAGGTGGTGATCACCGTCCACCTCCACGGAAACACGTCGGCCGCCTCGGTCCCGCTCGCGCTCAGCGCAGCGGTGGAGGACGGGCGCATCAAGAAGGGCGATCTGGTCCTGCTCGAAGCCATGGGAGGCGGCTTCACCTGGGGTGCCGTCCTCGTTCGCTGGTAACGCTTGGTTAGGCTTTCTGGCCAAGCTAGTCCTTGACCTCTCCCGGTCGATTTCCTAACGTTCCAGCCTATTGTATAAGCTAACTTTTTTCGAAGATCGGACGGACGATGGGGGGAAAGACTCTTACGCGCGCCGACCTGGCCGAGTCCGTCTACCGGAAAGTCGGGCTGTCGCGCACCGAATCCGCTCAACTCGTCGAGATGGTCCTCAACGAGATCTGCGAGGCGATCGTGATGGGAGAGACGGTGAAGCTCTCTTCCTTCGCCACCTTCCAGGTGCGCGAAAAGAACGAGCGGATCGGGCGCAATCCCAAGACGGGCGAGGAAGTGCCGATCCTGCCGCGCAAGGTGATGACCTTCAAGGCCTCGAACGTGTTGAAGAACCGCATCCTGCAGGCACACAAGAAGGCCAAGGATAAGAACAAAGACGGGAAATAAGTCTCGCCCTCTAACGCATTGCCGAGGTGACCGGGCTGTGTTCCACGGTTCGCGGGCTTGAACACTGCGCTGCAAAGCGCTCGAATGGGCGCGAATCGAATTCTGCGAGGGACTCCCATGGACAAGAGCCCTGATGCGTTCCGTACCATCAGCGAAGTTGCCGAAGACCTCGACCTGCCGCAGCATGTGCTGCGCTTCTGGGAAACCCGATTCACGCAGATAAAGCCGCTGAAGCGCGGCGGCGGACGTCGCTACTATCGCCCGCAGGACGTCGAGCTGATCAAGGGCATCAAGGCGATGCTCTACGACCAGGGCTATACGATCAAGGGGGTCCAGAAACTCCTGCGCGAGAACGGCAACCAGTTCGTCTCGGCGATTGGGGCAGGGGACATGGCAGCCGTCGACGCGATCATGCAGCGCAAGCAGGCCGCCGGGCCGGCCGGCCAAGCATCCCGTCAGAACGACGACGAGGTGCTGCTCGGCGAGCCCAAGGTGCGACCGAGCCGCCGCTTCTTCGGCCTGGGCAAGGCGGAGGAGGACGGCCCCGTCGCGGCCGGCGAGAACAGGCTGTCCCGCGACAACCGCGCCCTGTTGCAGGAGGCCCTGTTCGACCTCCTGGAATGCAAGAGGCTACTCGATCAGGTTCGTTAGCCGAGGCTTACTGAAGAGGCCATCAGTCGTCGTTGGCCGCGTTCAGGTTCTCCGGCCTGATCCCATGCTCCGCGGGCCGCTGCTGCAAGGCCTTGGAGAGCACGAGGCGCCGTGACTTCACCAGAGGCGCGACAGCCGAGCGCACGCGCTGGAGCCGCGGGTTGTTCTCGTGCGATTCCACGGCAGAATAGCTGGCATAGTACTCGCTTACGATAATCCTGTTCGGAATGGGCGCTCCGCTGCGCTCCACCGGCTTCAGAACCTCGAAACGGAGACAGCCTGGTTCTTCCTCCAGCGTCCGGCGCGCATGGTCCCTGATGATTTGAAGAAACTCATCCTCGCGGCCATCCTCGGTCTCGTATTCGACGATGATGCTGAATTCTTCCACGTCGCGCTCCCCTCCGCCTGACGGCTTCTTGTACATCCCTTACGGCCGAACGCGAAACGCTCGTTCCGCGTTCCGTCCGCATGCCGATAGTGGACCTGCGGTTCCCTAGCGGGGACGGCGGACCAGGTTGAGGTATGTGGGATCGAAATCGGCGAGCCGTGCGAGACCATCCCAGTCGTGGACGATCACCTGATTTCCCTGCCATGTGACGTGGCCGCTGGCCCGGAGTTCCTGGATGGTCCTGTTGGTGTGGACGATCGACAGTCCGACGAGATCCGCCACTTCCGATTGGGTGACGGGGAAATCGAAAGCCCGGTCCTTGACCTGACCCACTACGTCGAGCCGGCAGTAGACCTCGCAGACCAGATAGGCGATGTGCCGCAACGGGTCCATCCGGCCCATGCATGCGATCCAGTTGCGCTGGATCGCCGCGTCGATCGCGACGGTCATGAAGAGGAGGCGCCCCAGGTGAGGAAATTCGGCCGCGATGCGGCGCACTTCCGAGTGCGGTGCAAACGCCATCCTACAGGGCGCCAGCGCCATGACTGCATGATCCATCACCTTGAGAAGCAGGCCGTGCAGGTCGACGAAATCGCCCGGAACGTGGACGGCCGTCAGTTGCCTGTTCCCGTTCGCAAGCTGCCTGCTACGGGCAGCCAGGCCTTCCACCAGAAGGCAGCTTTCCGTCGGCTCCGATCGTTCCGGGATGATCTCGTCCCCGTCGCCGTAGCTGCGCAGCCGCCACGAGAGACTTTCGAGCGCCTTCCGCTCCGCGACGGAAAGCTCGTCACGCCGCTCGAGCATGGAGAATAGCGCTTCAGGGATGAAGTTTTCCAATCCTGCCAGCTCCGGATGCCTGTTGCCCAACAACGGTCACGCTCGTTCCCTGCCGGATTTCGGGCCGGATTTCGTTAATATATGACATAGCGGGAACAACTTAGTCGACCTGCCGTTCTGAGCCAGCGGCAAACAAATGCGCCGGGAGAGCCATGCCCCGCTTCTTTTTCCACCTGACCGGAGAACGGACGAGACGGGATGAGGACGGGTTCGAATTCCCCGATCGGCATGCTGCGTGGACCGAGGCCGTGCGAACCTGCGGCGAGATGATTCGCGACCAGTACCGGACCCTGGAGCCGGCACGGGCCTGGGAAATGGAAGTGCTCGACGAAAACGGCCGGCGGATATTCAGCCTCAGCTTTGGTGGAAGCGCCGACGAAAGGCCCTGACCCGGTCCATCCAGAGGGGCACGAGCGTACAGGAGTTCTCAATTCTTCCTGGACCTCTCGCTGTCTCTATGTGGAACTCGTCCGCACCCGCCTGGGTTTAATATTCACTGTGGCTGAATTGGCCCAACAACGCACTGCTGCAGTCGCGCCGCAGCGCAGGTCGTTGCGGCGCGTCCTTTTCGGCGTGCTCCGCTCATGGGTCTAACGTGGCCGAAGGAGTGACCCCATCCGCCTCGTGGCGAGCGCATAGCCCTCTACTCCGAATCCGGCGACGACGCCGTCCGCCCTCTGCGACACGAAGGAGTGATGCCGGAAGCCCTCGCGCTTGTGGATGTTCGAGATATGGACTTCCAGGACGGGTCCTTCGAACGCGTTCAGCGCGTCGAGGATGGCGATCGAGGTATGGGAATAGGCGCCCGGATTGATGATGATGCCGGCCGCTTCTTCGCGACCCTGATGGATCCAGTCGATGATCTGGTGTTCCGCGTTCGATTGCAGCAGGCGGATGCCGAAGCCGAACTCGGTCGCCACCTCGCGGCATGCCCCTTCCACATCCGCAAGCGTTTCGCGGCCGTAGATGCCCGGCTGCCGCTTGCCGAGCAGGTTGAGGTTCGGGCCGTTCAGAATGAGGACTGTCTGCATCTTCACCACTCCGCTCGCGACGCCTCGTCCTTGGTGCGCCGGAATTCTTTGCCGTTGCGGAACAGACGTCTACGCCATTCGCATGACGGAACAAGGGAAAATGCCGGGAAGCATCCCTGCCGGCGTGAGCGGGTTGGGTCATTCCCAAGGGGCGAGGTCTTATATAGGACTGTCGGCATGGGGAGTGTCACATGAGTCCTGAACCGCGTCTCGCGCTGTCGCGGCCCGTTGCCGACACGGTTCGCAAGACCACCTGCTACATGTGTGCCTGTCGATGCGGTATCGACGTCCACATCAAGGACGGCAAGATCCGATACATCGAAGGCAATCGCGACCATCCGGTGAACCGAGGCGTGCTCTGCGCCAAGGGGTCCGCCGGCATCATGCAGCACTATGCGCCGG
>CATMOC010000037.1 GCA_950071955.1 uncultured Mesorhizobium sp.
ATTGAGTCTGCGGCGGTCGGCGATTCCGCCCCCTGGGATTTCAATCCCCCCGCGGCCTACTGGGACGGCGCCTCGGCCATCATCACCGACATCGCCAACCGTGAAGGCGGCATGGAGAGCCTGAAGGGCAAGAAGATCGGCTACATCTATCTCGACGCGGGCTACGGCAAGGAGCCGATCCCGCTGCTGGAGGACTTCTCGAAGAAATACGGCTTCGAACTCACCCTCTACCCGGTGCCGGGCAAGGAGATGCAGAACCAGTCGTCGCAGTGGCTCAACGTGCGCCGCGACCGTCCCGACTACATGATCATGTGGGGCTGGGGCGCCATGAACCCGACCGCGGTCAAGGAAGCGGTCAAGATCCGCTATCCGATGGACAAGTTCTACGGCATCTGGTGGTCGGGCGGTAACGACGACGCGGGCGCCGGCGGCGAGGATGCCAAGGGCTACCGCACGATGAACTTCCACGGTGTGGGCAGCGACTATCCGGTCATCCAGGATATCAAGAAATATGTGGTGGATGCCGGCAAGAGCCAGGTCGATCCGGCGAAGTTCGCCGACAACCTCTACAACCGTGGCGTCTACAACTCGATGCTGATAGCCGAAGGCATCCGGCAGGCGCAGGAACTCACCGGCAAGAAGGTGATCGACGCCGCCGACATGCGCGCCGGCCTCGAAAACCTCAACGTCGACGAGGCACGCCTGAAGGAGATCGGCATGGAGGGCTTCGCCAAGCCGGTGAAGCTGTCGTGCTCCGACCACTCCGGCCACCACCAGGTCTACGTCGTCGAATGGGATGGCAAGGACTGGCAGAAGGCGGGCGAGTGGTTTTCGCCGATGACCGACGTCGTGCGCCCAATGCTCGAGAAGGCCGCGGAGGAGTACACGACCGCCAACGCGCCATGGCCCAAGCGCGAGGAGAAGTGCCTCTCGAACTGACCGTTCGAAGAAGGCCGGCCGGCTCGCCCCCAGGGCGGGCCGGACCACATCCCGGAGGAGGAACGAGGCTCGCATGACGGCTGTCGACATCGATCGGGACGGCAAGACCGAAGCCGCCGCCGACGCCATCCTGGCGGTCAACAACATCGAAGTGATCTACAACCACGTCATCCTCGTGCTGAAGGGCGTTTCGCTGACCGTGCAGCGCGGCGGCATCGTCGCCTTGCTGGGCGCCAACGGCGCCGGCAAGACGACGACGCTGAAGGCGATCTCCAACCTGCTGCGGGCGGAGCGCGGCGAGGTCACCAAGGGCAGCATCCACTTCGAAGGCGAACGCGTGGAGGCGCTGTCGCCGAACGATCTCGTGCGGCGCGGCTGCATTCAGGTGATGGAGGGCCGGCATTGCTTCGGTCATCTGACCGTCGAGGAGAACCTGCTGACCGGCGCCTTCACGCGCAAGGACGGCGCGGCCGGGATCAAACGGGATCTCGAGATGGTCTACGACTATTTCCCACGGCTCAGGGAACGGCGCGGATCGCAGGCCGGCTACACGTCCGGCGGCGAGCAGCAGATGACGGCGATCGGCCGGGCGCTCATGTCGCGGCCCAAGATGATCCTGCTCGACGAACCCTCGATGGGGCTCGCCCCGCAACTGGTCGAGGAGATCTTCGAGATCGTCAAGAAGCTCAACGAGGAGCAGGGGGTGTCCTTCCTGCTGGCCGAACAGAACACCAACATCGCGCTGCGCTACGCGCGCCACGGCTACATCCTCGAATCGGGCCGCATCGTGCTCGACGGCGAGGCCAGGGCACTGCGCGAGAACGAGGACGTGAAGGAGTTCTACCTCGGCGTCGGCGGCGAGGGGCGGCGGTCGTTCAAGAACGTCAAGCACTACAAGCGCCGCAAGCGCTGGCTGGCGTGAGCGGAGATCGCGGCGGAGCCGTCAGAACTCGCCCGGCTGCTCGAAAGGTAAGGTCGGCGTAAAGTTCCGAGAGCGGAATATCGGCTTCGATCTCGGGGAGGTCGATCACGGCTTCTAGACCAACGACTTCGGTGTAGTCCCACTCATCCTCTTGCCGGCGCCACACGGTGACCCGCGCGGCCTCGCTGTCGACGAGCAGGATGACCTTGATCGCAGGATGGCGCTTGTACTCTTCCAGCTTGTGAAACCGGTCGTATTGCGAGACCGAAGGCGAATGCACTTCGATGACGACGCGGGGATCGGACGCTGACATCGAATGGTCTTCCGGTTTGCCGCACTCGACCGAGACGTCGGGCCGCCGCGTCCCTCTGGATGTGACGATCGACTGGTCGGAAGTCCGGGGTCGGCAAGGCGTCCCGCGCAACTGATTGCCGAGCGTGAGGATCGCGTTGACGGTGATCGTGTCGTGCCGGGCGGTCGCGCCGGTCATCGCTTTCGGCAGTAACACCGGCACGCTGTCCACCAGTTCGTAGTTCTTGTCCTGGCGCTGCTGCCATTCGAAGAACTCCTCGACCGTCATTTTCTTCGGCTGGCGCTCGGCCATCGGCAAGGGTCCCGCTGCTTACTCCAGCGTTCATAGCCGAGAGGCCGGCGGCCATGAAGCGCGGCGGAATGCGTCCATATGCGTCTTGATCGCGGCATTGCCCTCGCATCGGCTTTTCGGTATGTGCGCAACAGGAATTTTCAACGGGGCATACCGATGGCTGAAGACACGCCGACCGGTCCGGTCGAGATGGGCGCGGACATGGACTACGCGGAACACGACAAGACCTACTCGATGTTCCTTTTCATGACCAAGTACGGCATCATCGTCTGTGCCGCGCTGATGATCGCCATGGCGTTCGGGTTCTTCGCGGGCGGCGGCTTCTTCTCGTCCCTGATCGTGTTTATCCTCGTGGTGGCGCTGGCGTCGTATATACTGCGCTGATGCACCGCTCTTCCCGACGAGGGGGAGGAGAGGTTCCAACCGGAGGGAGTAGACGGTGGGACTGACTGTTTTCGTGCCGAACGAATCCGGCGCCGGCGAGCCGCGCGTCGCGGCCTCGCCAGATACCGTAAAGCGCATGGTGGCGCTGGGTCTCGACGTCGTGGTCGAGACGGGGGCCGGCCGGGATTCCCGCATCACCGACGAGGAATTCTCGAAGGGCGGCGCTGCGATCGGGACATCGTCCGACGCGTCCAAAGCCGACATCGTCCTGAAGGTGCGCCGGCCCGGCGAGGCCGAGCTCAAGTCCTTCAAGAAGGGCGGCGTCGTCATTGCGACGATGGATCCCTACGGCCATGAAGCCGCCGTCGCGGCGATGGGCAAGGCGGGCGTCACGGCCTTCGCGATGGAATTCATGCCGCGCATCACCCGCGCGCAGTCGATGGACGTCCTGTCGAGCCAGGCGAATCTCGCCGGCTACCAGGCGGTCATCGACGCCGCGGCGGCGTATGATCGTGCGTTCCCGATGATGATGACGGCGGCGGGCACGGTTCCCGCTGCGAAGGTCTTCGTGATGGGCGCTGGCGTCGCTGGCCTGCAGGCGATCGCGACGGCGCGGCGGCTGGGCGCGGTGGTTACCGCAACCGACGTGCGCGCGGCCGCGGGCGAGCAGGTCGCCTCTCTGGGCGCGAAGTTCATCATGACCGACGCGCTGAAGGACGCCTCGGGCGAGGGTGGCTATGCGCGCGAACTTACCGGGGATGAGAAGAAGGCTCAGTCGGCGCTCGTGGCCGACCACATTGCCAAGCAGGACATCGTCATCACCACCGCGCTGATCCCTGGCCGCCCTGCGCCGAAGCTGGTCACGGCCGACATGGTGAAGTCGATGCGGCCGGGTTCGGTCATCGTCGACCTGGCGGTCGAGCGCGGCGGCAACGTCGAAGGCGCGGTGGGAGGCAAGGTGGTCACGACGGACAACGACGTGAGGATCATCGGCGATCTCAACGTGCCGGGGCGCATCGCGGCTTCCGCGTCGCTGCTCTACGCCCGTAACCTCTACGCCTTCCTCGAGACCCTGATCGACAAGAAGGACAAGTCGCTGGCCGTCAACCGCGACGACGAACTCGTCAAGGCGACCTTGCTCACGCACGGCGGCGAGGTGGTGCATCCCAATTTTGCCTCGGCCCCGGCAGCGAAGCCTGCCGCTTCCAAGCCTGAAAAGGTCGATGAGCCCGCGGCGCCGGCCGACGACGATACACCGGATCCCGACATGCTGAAGGCGGCGACGGGGACGGAACCCGGTCTCGATGCGTCGCCGAAGCCCAAGAGGAAACCGGTGCCCCGCAAGTCCGCGCCGAAAGCCGCGGCGGCAAAGCCGGCCGCTGCGAAAGCAAAGGCGGCTGCTCCGTTGAAGGGACCTGTCGACAAGCGCTCCGATGGCGCGGCGGTAATGGAAGATCCGGCGGGCAGCACAGGCGATGCGTCCAAGCCCGAGGGAGGCGTCTGATGGAAAAATCGGCTCTCGAACACGCGCTCGACCAGCTCGACCAGGCGGCGGCTTCGGTGCGCATGGCGCTTGAAGACCAGAACGCGGCGGAGGCGGCGGCGGCGCTCGGCACGAGCGTCACCGGCGGCGCCATCGACCCCTTCGTCTTCCGGCTCGCGATCTTCGTCCTGGCGATCTTCGTCGGCTACTACGTCGTCTGGTCGGTGACTCCGGCGCTGCACACGCCGCTGATGTCCGTGACCAACGCCATTTCCTCCGTGATCGTCGTGGGTGCCCTGCTGGCCGTGGGCATTTCGGCTTCGGGGCTGGCGACCGGCTTCGGCTTCATCGCGCTCGTGCTTGCATCGGTGAACATATTCGGCGGCTTCCTCGTCACCCAGCGCATGCTGGCGATGTACAAGAAGAAAGAGAAGTGAGCGCCGAACGATGAATGAGAACTTCGCCTCCTTTCTCTACCTCGTCTCCGGCGTGCTGTTCATCATGGCGCTGCGCGGACTGTCGCACCCCACGACCAGCCGGCAGGGCAACACCTACGGCATGGTGGGCATGGGAATTGCCATCCTCACGACGCTGGCGCTGGCCACGCCGAGCTTCGGCGGGTTGCTGCTGATTGTGGTGGGTCTCGCCGTCGGCGGCGGCGCGGGCGCCTATATCGCGCGCTCGATCCCAATGACCTCCATGCCGCAACTCGTAGCGGCATTCCACAGCCTCGTCGGTCTTGCCGCGGTCATGGTCGCGGCGGCGGCCATGTATGCGCCCGAGAGTTTCGGCATCGGCATCATCGGCGACATCCACAGCCAGGCGCTCGTGGAAATGTCGATCGGCGTGGCGATCGGCGCCATCACGTTCACCGGATCGATCATCGCCTTCCTGAAGCTCGACGGGCGCATGTCCGGCAAGCCGATCATGATCGGGGGCCGGCACGTCATCAACGCCTCGCTGGCGATCGCGCTGCTCATTCTCATCGTGATGCTGGTCACCACCGAAAGCACGACCGTGTTCTGGCTCATCGTGCTCGTCTCGCTGGCGCTCGGCGTGCTGATCATCATCCCGATCGGCGGCGCCGACATGCCGGTGGTCGTGTCGATGCTCAATTCCTATTCGGGCTGGGCGGCGGCGGGCATCGGGTTCACGCTGGGCAACCTGGCGCTGATCATCACCGGCGCGCTGGTCGGTTCGTCGGGCGCGATCCTGTCCTACATCATGTGCAAGGGCATGAACCGGAGCTTCATCTCGGTCATCCTGGGCGGCTTCGGTGGCGAGACGGCGGCGGCTGGCGGCGACGACGGCATCGACCGCACGGTCAAGCAGGGCTCGGCCGACGACGCGGCCTATCTGATGATGAACGCCCAGAAGGTCATCATCGTGCCGGGCTACGGCATGGCGGTGGCGCAGGCACAGCACGCGCTGCGCGAGATGGCCGACAAGCTGAAGGCGCATGGCGTCGAGGTGAAGTACGCGATCCACCCGGTCGCGGGCCGGATGCCGGGGCACATGAACGTGCTGCTCGCGGAGGCGAACGTGCCCTACGACGAGGTCTTCGAACTCGAGGACATCAACTCGGAGTTCGCGCAGGCCGACGTCGCCTACGTCATCGGCGCCAACGACGTGACGAATCCCTCGGCGCGCGACGACAAGTCGAGCCCGATCTACGGCATGCCCATCCTCGACGTCGACAAGGCGCGCACCTGCCTCTTCGTCAAGCGCTCCCTCGGCTCGGGCTATGCCGGCATCGACAACACGCTGTTCTACAAGGACGGCACCATGATGCTGCTCGGCGACGCCAAGAAGATGACGGAAGAGATCGTCAAGGCGATGGAGCATTGACGGGGCTGCCTGCGGCAGACCTGAGTTTTTGGGAGCACGGCGCCGAGATCATCTCCGGCGCCGTTCCGCTTTCGGTGGTGCGGCTCGTCGCTGAGGCCTTTGCCAAGAGCATCGACGGACGCGCGGGCGTGCGATCCCTTGAAGCCGACCCCGGAGTGGCCGCGATCCTGGCGCCCGGCGGCCACCTCGGACTGGTCGCGCAGCAATTCTCGGAAGCGCCAGGCGACTTCATGCGGCCGGTGCGCGTCGTCTTCTTCGACAAGACGCCAGAGGTCAACTGGGCTGTACCGTGGCATCAGGACCGCACGATCGCGGTTGCCGAGCGATGCGAGGTGGACGGTTTCGCCAGTTGGAACCGTAAAAACGGCGTCGACCATGTCGAGCCGCCGGTTTGGCTGTTGTCCCGCATGATCACCCTTCGTCTCCATGTCGACGATGCCGGCGCTGAGAACGGCGCGCTGGACATCCTTCCCGGATCGCATCGTCTCGGCCGCGTACCCGCAGCCGACGTGGAGCAAGCCGTACGGGCGGGCGTTGCGGTGAAATGCATGGCGAAGAGCGGCGACATCCTCGCCATACGGCTGACGACGATCCACAGGTCCGTTCGCTCGGCCCGGCCGTCCCGGCGGCGCGTGCTGCATGTCGACTACAGTCCCGACGACCTGCCGGCGCCGCTTCGCTGGCGCGGCTGACCCCGTCAGCGGTTGGACATCGGCGCCCGCTGGCGTAGGATGCGGGGGGTTCATGTTAGGGCTCAGTCCATGGATGATCCGGAGCCTTCCAGCAGCGCCGTCTCGCAGCCTGCCGCGGCTGCGCGCAGGCAGAAGCAGGCGGTGGTCGTCATCCACGGCATCGGCGAGCAGCGGCCGATGGCTACCATCCGCAGCCTCGTCGAGGCGCTCTGGACGCGCGATCCCGATCTGACGCCGCCCCATCGCGGCAAGGCGCCGGCAGACGGAAGTGGCGCGGCGCGGGTCAACCAGAGCTGGATCACGCCCGACAGGCGCACGGCCTCGCACGAACTGCGCCGCATCACCACGCCCTATGACAGAAAGGGCCGGCGCACGGACTTCTACGAGCTCTACTGGGCGGACTTGACCCAGGGCACGACGCGGGCGCGCCTTTTCGCCTGGATCCGCGAATTGCTCTTGCGAAGCCGTTCCGAGATTCCCCCCGATGCGCGGAAACTCTATGTCGCGACCTGGATTTTCGCAGTGGTCGTCGCACTTGCCGCGGCTCTGCTTGCCTTCTCGTTCTGGGGCGCCTGGCTTTTGCCCGTCACGGCGGTGTTGCTGACGATCGCGGCCTCGTTCGTCCTGTGGGTGCTCGATCAGTTCGCGTTGCCCTACTTCGGCGACGTGGCGGCCTATGTGCAGGCGACGCCGGACACGGTCGAGAGCCGCGCCAAGGTGCGCGAGAGAGGGCTCGGCCTGCTGCGGGCGCTGGCCGACGACGACGAATACGACCGCATCGTCGTCGTCGGCCACAGCCTCGGATCGATCATCGCCTATGATCTCCTGCAGATCCTCTGGGCCGAGCGGCGGCCCCGCGGGCTCGAGTGGCCGCGCGACCGGGAGGTCGTGCGCGCTATCCATGCAGTCGGAGCCTTCGCCGCGCTGCCGCGGGAGGGCGCCGTGCCGCTGGACCAGGCGCAGCTGGAGGCGTTCCGCCGGGCGCAGTGGCAACTCTTCTCGCGCCTGAAGGTGAAAAGCGCCGTCAACGAGAAACCCTGGAAGTTCAGCGATTTCGTCACGCTCGGCAGCCCGCTCAGCCACGCCGAGTTCCTGATTGCGCGCAACGCGGACGCGTTCCGCAAAGGCGCGGAGGAGCGGCTCTATTCGCTGTCGCCGCCGATTTCGGATTCACGCTCCAGGCGCACGCTGCTCTACTACGAGCGGCCGCGCATCCGCGCTGTGCATCACGCCGCCTGCTTTGCGGCGACGCGGTGGACCAACATCTTTGACATCGGCAATGGCTGGTCGACCGGCGATCCGTTCTCGGGCCCGATGCGCGAGAATTTCGGCGGCGGCGTCGAGGAGCACCGGGTGCGGCTGGAGTGGACACTCTTCGGCATGCGCACGCGGCTCTTCACCCATACGCACTACTGGTCGACGGAGGCGGCGGGATCGAAGGTTGAAGGGGAAGCCGCCGCGACGGACCATCTGAAGGCGTTGCGCGAAGCGGTCGACCTGGCAAGGCGCGCAGACGACGCGATCAGGCCGTAAGTGGACGGAAGTGGCAGAGCACGATCAAGCCGTGGGCAGCCCGAACTGACAGAACCATAAGCGGACGGGCCACGCCTTCTGCCGCGACCCGTCCGTTTCGGAATTCAACGCCGGCTTAGGCTGTCGCTGGATCGGCTACTACTGCGCCGACCGCAGCTCGAAGCTGGTGACGCCGAGGGCGAGGTTCACGCCGGTCTGCGTCTGCACGCTGACGGGCTGGAGGGTGAAGCTCTCGTCCGAGCCGCCGACGAGCAGGTTGGCGCCGACGCCGACACCGGCGGAAGCCTCGGCGCTCGCCCCGACATAGTCACCGGCCAGCGCACCCGGCTCGTAGACGTCGGGAGCCGGCGCGAGCACCAGCCACTGCATGATCGTCGCGCCGGTCACGCCGATGTCGAGACCGAACTTGCTGATCACGCCGAAATACTGCTCTGCCGGCATCGCCCCGTCGGCGGGGGCGTAGGTGCAGCTCACATCCTTGGTCGAGCCGATGATGAAGCCGGCGCCGCCCTCGACGACGCAGTCGAGTAGACCGAGTTTCACACCCTCCTGGGCGTGGACGGTCGCCGGTGCCAGCGTGATGATGGCGGCGGCCGTAAGTGCGCGAATGTTCATCGTCGTGATCTCCGTTGGAACTGGGGCGGGAATGTCCTGCCGCCCACATCGGTTCCGGTGGAGCCGGAAAAGAAGGTCAGCTGCCCTTTGTGCGATCCAGCCCGGCGACGGCGGGGCCGTAGTTCGGATCGAGCTTCACGGCCTGCTGGTAGGACTTGCGGGCGCGCGCCTTGTCGCCCCGCCGTTCGTAGACCAGGGCCTGGTTGGCCCAGCCTTCGGCGTTGTCCTCGTCCAGCTTGATGGCGGTGTTGAAATCGGCGAAGGCGTTGTCCTCGTCGCCCAGCGCGAGATAGGAGACGCCTCGCCCATTGTAGGGCTCGGCCGCATCCGGCGCCAGCGAGATGGCGGTGGAGAAATCTTCCAGCGCGAAATTCTGCTGGCCCTGCGCCTGATAGAGCAGTCCGCGGTTGTGGTAGGCGCGCGGATCGGTAGTGTCCAGCTGGATGGCGCGCTGGAAATCGCTGAAGGCTTCCTGCGTGCGGCCGGCCAGGCGGTAGAGATTTCCGCGGCCGATATAGGCGGCGTCGTAGCTCGGATTGATCTGCAGGGCGCGGTTGTAGTCGGCCACGGCCTTGGCGTCGTCGCCCACGTAGCGCCAGATCAGGGCCCGGTTCGCGTAGGCCTGATAGTACTGGGGATTGAGCCGGATCGCGGTGTCGAAGTCCTTCAGCGCATCCTCGTAGCGGCCGGCCCGGCCGAAGGCGGAGCCGCGGACGTTGTAGGCCTGCGCGTCGTTCGGGCTGCGCTCGATGACCGACGTCAGCGAGGCAATGTTCTCGGCCGAACCCTGCGCGGTGTCGATCGCGGCGATCTGCGCCGCGGGGCCGGACGAGGTCTGGCATGCGGCAAGCGCCACCGCACAAGCCAGGAGAGCGGCTGCGGAAATGCCGCGCCGGGCAGCAGGGGTGTTGCCTGAGATAAGGTTCATTCGATCTCGTTTTCCGAGCTGTCCGCCTCTTTTTGCGACAATCACCGCGATCGCTCGCCATGCGGTCGCCGCCTCAACAAAAAAGTGGCGGCGATTCTCATCGCGCCACTCTGCTAGCGTCACAAAGAGACGAAAGATGGGCAGGCGTCAGCGCGCGGGCGCAGGCTTCGGGCCGGCGATCAGTCCTTCGCGCTGGGCGCGCTTGCGTGCCAGTTTGCGGGCTCGGCGAACGGCTTCCGCCTTCTCGCGGGCACGCTTCTCCGAGGGCTTCTCGTAGTGGCCGCGCATCTTCATTTCGCGGAAGATGCCTTCGCGCTGCATTTTTTTCTTCAGCGCGCGAAGCGCCTGATCTACGTTGTTGTCGCGGACGAGTACCTGCACGGGCGTTCCTGTCGTTCCTAGTTGGCGGGTCGATCACACTTTTGCCGGCGCCCGACAGAAGGGGCGACGCCACGCGGCGAGGTTCACCGCGAAGTGCGCGGCCAATAGCAGAATCAACGGTCTTTGTCCATCAGGATTTGCAGCCCGCCCGCGGGCCGCAAAGCCGCATGGGAGGTGGCTTCCAGGCGGATCCTCGACCGAGGCTTACGTTTCGTCACTCCGCGGCATGGCGCATCGCGGTTTCGGTGTCCGCGGCATCCGGGTTGCCGGCCGCCGTTTCGCAGCCGAGGTCGGGGAAGGCGGCGATCCTCCAGCCGCGCAGGTCGGTGCGCAGCACCACAAGGCCGCGCTCCTCGAAAAAGGCGAGCAGACGGCGCGCCCGCCGGGCCGAATGCGTGCCGTAGGCGCGCGCGAGAATTGCGTCGGACGGGCAGGGGGCGGCATCGACGGCCGCACGCGCCACGAGCAGGAAGACGCCCTGCAGATCGTCCGGCAGCGAGGCGGAGAGGTCCAGCGCCGAGTGCCAGGCGGAGCCGTCCACCGCCTCTCCGGCGACGCCGGCGCGCCCGACGGCCAGGGCGCGCCTGAAAGCGGACAGGCTCAGAGGGTCGCCCGGCACGCGGCGGATGCGGCACCGGACGAGGAAGTCCTGGTAGAGCACCGCGTCGGAGCGGAAGGCGGCGTCCGGATCCTCCAGGATTTCGCCCATGACCGCATCGAGCAGGCGCCGGCGCTCGGCCGGATCGATCGCCGGCTGCGGTGCGTCGGACTGCGGCTGGGAACGCGAGGCGGCGAGCTGCGCCAGGATGTCGGCGGTCGGGGTCGGGGGAGGCGGCACGTGGCGGCGCGGGACGGCGCGCACCTCTTCCGGACCGGGCGCGAAGATCAGGTCCGCCGCGTCTTCCGGCGCCGTTTCGGGAAGCGGCATCAGCCTGGGGCTGGTCGATCGCGCCGCGGTCTCGACCTCGCCGATGCGAATCGGCAGCGGGCGTCGCGAGAGCGCCGGGCCGAGCGCGACGAAATGGCCGCGCGCCAGGTCGCGGAACATCTCCGCCTGCCGGCGGTCCATCCCGAGCAGATCGGCCGCGCGCGCCATGTCGATGTCGAGAAAGGTTCGGCCCATAAGGAAGTTCGACGCCTCGGCGGCGACGTTCTTGGCGAGTTTCGCCAGCCGCTGGGTCGCGATGACGCCCGCCAGACCGCGCTTGCGGCCGCGGCACATCAGGTTTGTCATCGCGCCGAGCGAGACCTTGCGTGCGTCGTCGGCCACCTCGCCTGCGGCGGCGGGGGCGAACAGTTGCGCCTCGTCCACAACGACCAGGACCGGGTACCAGTGGTCGCGCTCGGCATCGAACATGCCGCCGAGGAAGGCGGCGGCCGCGCGCATCTGCTGGTCGACGTCGAGCCCCTCGAGGTTCAGCACGACCGAAACCCGGTGCTGGCGAACGCGCGCGGCGATACGCGTCAGTTCGGCTTCGCTGCGCGTCGCCTCCACGACGAGGTGGCCGAATTTCTCAGCCAGCGTGACGAAATCGCCTTCCGGATCGACGACGCACTGCTGCACCCAGGGGGCACTCTGCTCGAGCAGGCGCCGAAGGAGGTGCGACTTGCCGGAACCCGAATTGCCCTGCACCAGAAGCCGCGTGGCGAGCAGTTCCTCCAGGTCCAGCATGGCCGGCTTGCCGCCGCCGTCCAGCCCCATGTCGATGCCGATCTTCATTCCATTCTTCCGGGTGAACCCCTGCGTGCGCCGTCCGGTCCGCTTCGATATCCAGCGCGCCTCCGCCCGGCGATGCGAAGATGCTGATTATCATCGCAAGCCGTCGGATGCGTCGGCGGAACACGACGATTCACAGGCAATTGCCCGAGCGTCGGAAAAAGGGCACCGGAGTCGCGGCGGTCAGCCCTTTGCCGCCTCTGCCGTCGGCATCAGCTCGAAGTCCGGATAGAAATCGGAATAGTTGCAGGTGATTTCCTCGCCGGCCGCGATGTCGCGCACGGTTGTCGCGCCGCCTGAATCGGAAAAGTCCGTGTTCGGATCGTCGGAATGGTTCATGAAGCGGCCGTTGTCGACTTCGTAGACCAGGAATCCGGGCTTGTCCGGGCTGGGATAGGCGTAGCGGTCGAGGAAGTCCTTCAGCCGCGGCTCGGCCGTCTCGTACTTCTCGACCGGGATGAGCCGGTCGAAATCCGGCTCCAGCCGCCAGATGAGCGTACCCTTGGGGATCGGATCGGCGGCGAAGACGCCCACCCCCTCGATCGGACTGGCACCCACGAACGTGTTCACGAGAAGCATCGAATTCTCTCCACTGGGCCGAATCGGCGCAGGGAAAATCCTCCAACACGCTCGCGGTTGCAAAGGGAGATTTCGCGGACTGTGACGCCGTCTCCGTCCGCGTCGCAATTCGCCATCTGCCGTCGCATTCAGCGCAAGGGTGGCATCGGCTTTTGGCTAGTGATACACCCGCCGACCTGGATGGACATTGAGTGCAAGGGCACGCGAGGCTTTCCCGCTGATGCGCAGATATTCCGCTTTCGCCATCGCCCGCGAAGCTTTTCGCGGCCACAAGGGCTGGGAGGAGCAATGGTCCTTCCCCGAGCCCCGCAAGGAGTACGACGTCATCATCGTCGGCGCCGGCGGGCACGGGCTGGCGACGGCCTACTACCTCGCCAAGGAACACGGTCTGCGCAACGTCGCGGTGCTTGAGAAAGGCTACCTTGGCGGCGGCAATGTCGGGCGCAACACCACCATCGTGCGTGCCAACTACTTCCTGCCGGGAAATTCCGAGTTCTACTCGCACTCCCTGAAGCTTTGGGAGGGTCTGGAGGACGACCTGAACTACAACGTGATGCATTCGCAGCGCGGGCTGATCAACCTGTTTCACTCCGACGGCCAGCGCGACGCCTTCGCGCGCCGCGGCAACGCGATGATCAACCAGGGCGACGACGCGGTGCTGCTGGACCGCTCGGGGGTGCGCAAACACCTGCCCTACCTCGATTTCGACAACACCCGCTTTCCGATCTACGGCGGGTTGCTGCATCCGCGCGGCGGCACCGCGCGGCACGATGCGGTGGCCTGGGGCTATGCCCGTGGTGCCGATCAGCGCGGCGTCGATCTGATCCAGAATTGCGAGGTCACCGGCATCGACATCGACGGCGGACGGGTCACCGGCGTGCAGACCACCCGCGGGGCGATACGGGCAAAGAAAGTCGGCATCGTCGTTGCCGGCCGGTCGGGGCAGGGGGCGGCGATGGCGGGG